>PXDE01000093.1 GCA_003566475.1 PVC group bacterium
CAGATGGCCAGGTAGTTCCAGCGGGCCGCCCCGGAGGTCTTGGGATTGGGGGTGATCACTTCCACCCCCTCCCGCCCCAGATCCTCCCAGGACCGGATGTTCTTGGGGTTGCCCCTCCGGACCAGGAAGGCCAGGGTCGAGGTGTAGGGCGCGCTGGCCAGGGGGAGCCGGCCCTGCCAGCCGGCGGGCAGAAGCTTCCCGTGCTCGGCGATGGCGTCGATATCAGAGGCCAGGGCCAGCGTCACCACGTCGGCCTCCAGCCCGTCGATCACCGCACGGGCCTGACTTCCCGATCCGCCATGGGACATGCGGATGGTGACGTTCTGGCCGGTCGTCTCCCGCCAGTGCCGGGCGAAGGCCGCGTTGAACTCCCGATACAGCTCCCGGGTGGGATCGTAGGAGACGTTGAGCAGTTCCATGGTGGCCGTGTCGGAAGGGGAGCGAGGGCCGCAGCCCGAGGCGGGCGAGAGGATCACCAGAAGGGCCGGAGCAAGGAGGCGGAGTCGGTTCATATATCGTAGTTCAGCGCGGTGGGAAGGTGTCGGGTGGATTGCGAGAGGTCCTGGATGGACACGCGGTCGAGGATGGAGGCGATGGCGTCGCGGACGTCCTGCATGACCGCCCGGACGCAGCAGGTCGCCTCGTCCGTACACTCCGGACACCGACGGTAGGCGGTCTTGCTGACGCACGGCACCGGGGCCAGCGGGCCGTCCATCATCCTCACCACATCCGACACCGGGATGGTGGCGGGGTCGCGGGCCAGCGCGTAGCCACCCCCTCTCCCCTTGCGGCTGAACACCAGCCCGCGCTGCTTGAGAGCGAGCAGGATCTGCTCCAGGAACTTCCTGGGGATGCCCTCGCTCTCGGAAATGGCGGCGATAAGGACCGCGTTCCCCTGCCCCTCCCTGGCCAGCCGGGCCAGCGCCCGAAGCGCGTACTTAGTCTTGCTCGTCATCATATTTCTACTATCCCTATCGGTTGAATAGACTGATACCAAGATCCCGAGGCGGTGTCAACGGCCTGAGCAGAAGAATCTCCAGTCGCTACGAGGGCCGAGCAGGAGACCGGGGAGAAAGGGACAGACCCTTCCCGCTAGGGACAGACCCTTTCGCCCCAGGCAGCGGCAACTCCCATAATGGGGACAAGCCGTTCTATGCCAGCTAGATAGAATGGTCCAGGCCCCTCTTCCGCGCAGAATGCCCTTTTCGTAAGAGACAGGCTCGGGCACCATCTGGAGTGGCTGCATCCGACATGGGCCTGATAGACAACCTCCTTTCCCCGAACGCCATGGACGACTTTCTCAAGACCGTGTTTCTGCCCCTTGCCCTGATGGTGATCATGTTCGGGATGGGCATGACCCTCACTCCGGCCGATTTCAAGCGGGTGATCTTCGCCCCCCGGGCCAAGTTCACCGGGCTGGCCAACCAGCTCCTGCTGCTTCCCCTGGTCGCCTTCGCCCTGGCCCGGCTGTTCCGGCTGCCCGGGGAACTGGCGGTGGGGCTGATGCTCGTCGCGGCCTGCCCGGGAGGCCCCACTTCCAATGTGATCTCCCATCTCGCTCGGGGCGACACCGCCCTCTCCGTCACCCTCACCGCCATCTCCAGTGTGATCACCGTATTCACCATCCCGCTGATCATGGACCTTTCCATGGGCCATTTCATGGGCGCAGGCGAAGCCATCGCCCTCCCCTTCGGCAAGACCGTGGTCCAGCTCATGATGGTCACCGTCCTTCCCATCGGGGGCGGCATGCTCATGCGCCGGTACCGGACGGCGCTCTCCCGTCGGCTGTCCCGCCCGGTCAATATCGCCTCGGTGGTGTTCCTCGCCCTGGTCATCCTGCTCGCCGTGCTCAAGGAGGAGGATCTGGCCGGGCAGTTCGCCGAGGCCGGGCTGGCCGCCCTCGCCCTGAACGCACTGACCCTGGCCCTCGGCTTCGGCACCGCCGCCCTTCTCCGGCTACCCCTGCGCCAGCGGGTGACGATCTCCATCGAGGGCGGCATCCAGAACGGCACCCTCGCTCTGGCCATCGCCCTCGGCATCCTCGACAGCGCCCGCATCGCCGTCCCCGCCGTGGTCTACAGCCTGCTCATGTTCGGCTCCGGCGGACTCATGATCCTCGCCTTCGGACGCCGACCCCCCGCGCCCGCAGCGGAACCGGTTGCTGAACCGGTCTGAGCCGGGAAGAGTCAGGCGAGATCGGCCCACATCAGGTGACAGATGCCGGGGAGGTCGGCGAACGGCCGTTGGCCCTCGTACTCGAAGGAAGCGTACTCGACGGCAAGAAGGCTCCGGAATCCGCACCGCTCATGGCACCGCCGGGAGGCGGGGCCCGTGCATTCGGCCATGGCGTGGCGGAAGCCCATGTCGCGGGCCCGTTCCAGAGCCGCCTCCAGAAGCCGCGCGGCCACGCCCCGGCCCTCGTGCCCCGCCACCACACCCACCGCCGCCACCCGGAAGCATTCCCCTTCCCTCAGCGTCCGGTCGGCCAATGGCTGGCGGATGGCCTCGAACAGGGCCATCATCGAAGGGAACGCTTTCCGCTCCTCCGGGGTCATGCCGGGGGGCGGATCGGTCATGGCGTCGGCGACCAGATCCTCGCCCACCAGCAGACCGATCCGGGGCCCCGCCGCATCGCGGTCCCTGGCCTCCCACCACTGTCGGCGGCCGTAGGACGGCATCTCCGGATCCAGATACAGCGACCGGGCCAGTCCCCGCATGCGTGCGCGGCTGGATCCCAGATGGCGGGTCAGAGGCTCGCGGTCATGAAAGATGTCCACATACAGGTCTAGCAGCGCCCCGGCCTTCTCGGGTGGAACCCGGGCGATTCGGAGGAGGGGTCTTGAAGGGCGTCCGCCTATCGATGCGTCCTGCATGGGTCACCTCCTAGGGAAACTGGACGCTGGTGTCCACAAACAGCACGTCACCGGCCTTCATAGCCATACAGATCCTCGCGGGAGAGGGGCTCCTTGCGTCCCGTAACCACGAAATGCAGGGGGAGCACGACCTCCCCTTCCGCCTTCGGCGCCTGCCGGGCGGCCCGCTCCAGGATATCCAGAAGCTCGGCCTGAAGAGACCGGTGGTGAATCCGGGCCCGACGACGCAAGGCCTCCAGAGTGGGTAGGGGGATATCGCGAATATGGACCGACCTCATACCAGTATCAGTATGCCAACGCCGCTTCGGGCCCGCAACTCGTCCTTTCACCCCGCCCCGTAGGCCCGGGCCACTTCCTCCGCGATCACCGCGATCCCTTCCCGGACCGTTCCGGAATCCATCGCATAGTTCACCCGGATACACTCGTGCCGATGGGGCCAGTCCTCCTCCAGGCCATAGAAGAAGTATTCGCCCGGCACCACCAGGACGCCGCGCCGCTTGAGCCGCTCGTACAGATCGCGGCTGGTGATGGGAAGCCCCTCGAACCAGTACCAGTGGAACATGGCCCCTTCGCAGACATGCATGCGGACCTGGGGGAGGTCGGCGAAGGCAGCGAGGAACCAGGCGCGGGCCCGCTCGGAGCGCTCCCGATAGAACGGGGCCACCGCCTCGCGGCTCAGCCGCTCCAGCGAGCCATCCTCGAGCAGCGGGGCGACCAGGGTCTGGCCCAGATTCCCGTTGGCCAGGCTCATCACCGCGTTGAGCCCGGACAGAGCCTTCATCAGCGCTGGAGGCCCGATGAAGATCCCGGTGCGGGTGGTGGGCAGGCCCAGCTTCGATAGGCTCAGTCCGAGCACCACGTGTTCGTCCCAGTCCGGCTCGATGTCCCGGAACAGGATATGCGGGAACGGCGCTCCATAGGCGTTGTCGATCAGCAGTGGGATGTCGGCGGCGCGGGTGGCCTCCATCAGCCGCGCCACTTCCCCGTCGCTCAGCACGTTCCCGGTGGGATTGGTCGGCCGCGACACGCAGACCGCCGCCACCTCCGGCCCCAGGTCCAGCCGACTGAAGTCCACATGGTACTTGAACTGCCGGTCCGGAAGGATCTCCAGGGTCGGCCGAAGCGACCGGAAATGATCCGGATGGAGGCCCTGGTCGGCATAGCCGATGTACTCGGGGGCGAGCGGCAATAGGATCCTGCGGAGGGCGCCGCCCGACTGCGCGCCCGCCAGCAGATTGAACAGGCAGAAGAACCCATGCTGGCTTCCATTCGTCACCGCAATGTGGTCGGGCGTGACCTCCCAACCGTAGCGACGCCGCACGAACCCCGCCACGGCCCGAATGAACGCGGGCTGGCCCTGGGGCGTATCGTAGATGCCCACCATACGCTCGAAGGCATCGCCATCGGCCAGGATCTCCTCCATGCGCCTGCGCCACACTGCTTCCGCCGCCGGCACCCGGGCCGGGTTGCCCCCGCCCATCATGGCCCGCACCGGTAAATGGCCGGAAAGGGCCTTCCCCAGGTCGTCCATCAGTTCCAGGATCCCGGACCCCTGGGCAATGCGTTCTCCCAACTCGGAAAGGCTCTGCCTCATGACCTCGCACTATGGCCCAGTGGGGCCGTTGGCCGCAACCCATTGGACCACAGAGGTCGCGGAGGATACGGAGGTTCGCAGAGGGGGGGAACCGCGCATGGACGCGACGAGACCCAGCGCGGCCCCCTTCACGTCACCAGCCCCCGGATCGCCCGGGCAGTGGTCTTTCCGATGCCGGGGACGGCTCGAAGTTCCTTCTCGGTGGCGGTGACCACGCCCTCGATGGTGCCTAGATGATCCAGCAGGCGACCTGCCCGCTCGGCCCCGACCCCGGGCAGACGCTGCAGGAGCAGAAGCTGGGCCCGGCGCCTGCCCCGGGGCCGATTTCCCCGGGGCAGGAACACCCGGTCCGACAGCGCTGCCACCTGCCGGGCCGCATAGAGCACGATCCGGGCCGTCTCCGTCGGCGAGGCCGAACGGAGAATGGGCAGCCCGAAGACCAGGCCCAGCGATACCATGGCCCCGAGAAGGCCCGGCCGGGGAACCTTGAGCCCCGTCCAGTCGGCCGTCCTGCCCTCGATGACCAGCGCCACCCGCCGGTTCGAACCCCGCAGCCGCCCCGCCTGGGCAAACAACCGCCCGTCCGCGATGGAAGCCGCAAAATCCGCCGGCGTCTTCCGCTCGAACAGCAGCAGATCGCCCGCTTCGATGTCCCCCACCTTCAGGCGTCGTACCTGAACCTCGACGCCCTCAACGGCCCGCAACGCCGCCATCAGCCCCGTGTCCCGCTCGCGGTCATCGATGGTGATGAGCAAGGAGTTCATGGGGAGCGATCGGTGGTCAGGAGTCAGGGTTCAGCCGCCGCCGCTGGTCCGGTGGGCCAGCCGGATGAGGGGTGAGACAGCGGCACCGATGTGGGTTGTGAGGTGTGGGATGTGGGGCGGAGTCTGGGCAGACCGGGCGGGTGTCCCGGAGCAGGCGATCGATGCCCACTTCACGCCGCGTCGCTCAGTCTCCCCCCGGCGTCCCGCCCGGTTCGGGCCGGTCGGACCGTCGTAGGCGAGGCCCCCTGCCCGGCCGGTCCCGGGCCGGGCGTGGCAACCGTGCCGGGGAAGGCGAGGTGAAACAGGCCCTGCCGCAGGACATGCCGAAGGCCGAGGGCCTCGGTTGGCCGAAGCAGGAACGTGCCCTTGAACCCCTGGCCGTCCCGCTCCGACTTGCGCGACACATCGATCCACACGCCGGCCGGGTCGGCCGAGCGGCGGCAGCCGATGAGGGTGTTCATTCCGGGCGCGGCGTGGTACAGCCCCCGGTCTCCTCCCGCCTGCTCCTGCTCGCCCTCGAGCACGGCCAGGATCTCGCAGACATCGATGAACCCGAGCTTCACCGTCACCTTCCGCTCCCAGTCGAAGGTCGCGAAGGACCGATTCCGGTCCCGCTCCGTCGGGTTCTGATGAGCCATCTCCATGAACAGGAACCCGGCCTCCCACGGGATGTCGGGCAGCTTGAGTTCGAAGCGCAAGGCCCGGCCATCGCCGCGCCGGTTGGGATGGTGGAAGGCGAGCTGTCCGCAGTTGCGGAAGGTGACTCGGGACTCGGGGGCTGAGGACGCCCCCTCCGGCTCCCCCCCGGCCTTGGCGCCGGGCGAAGGTCGGGGAGCGGAGCGGGGCGGAGCGGACGGCTCGGGGCGCCCAGGACGGGTGGACGGGTGGTTCTGGGGATGCTGAGGCTGCATGGCATTCTCCTGGAGTTGGGAGTGGATGGGTGGATGGATGGGTGGCCTTGCTGGTCAGAACGGGATCGCCTCGGCCTCTTCGGCCTCTTCTGTGGCGGGGGCGGGGGCGGATCC
>PXDE01000133.1 GCA_003566475.1 PVC group bacterium
GCCTTCATCCTCGCCCCCGGCCCCGCCCTCGAGGTGGCCCGGGCCATCGTGGAGGCTCCGAGTCCCTACCCGGCCGGCCGGGCCGCCGCTCTCGCCGCCATCCGGGTCATGCGCGAAGGGGCGAAGGCCGGGAACCTCCGGATCACCGACCGCGAGCTCCCCTGGCTCGACACCATGGAGGACGCGGTGGAGAGCCTCCCCGACGCCGAGGACGCCTTCGTCGCCCGGATGATGGACGAGGTGGACACCACCCGGTTCCTGGCCGGCGAGTACGATCTGTGATTCGGCCATGAACGCGACGAAGACCGCAGATCCCTTCCGCCTCCGCCCCCCCTGGTCGGGGACGTTGACCGCGCGGGAGCGGTTTGTGCGGCAGATGCGTCATCAGCCGGTGGACCGGTGCTTCAACATGGAGTTCGGGTACTGGAACGAGAACTTCCAGACCTGGCCGATGTTCCGCGACCATGGGATCCGCAGCAACGAGGAGGCGGATGTCGCGCTGGGATTCGATCCGTTTCCGGCCGTGTGGCCCCTCTGGATCCATCCCGGGTTCCCGGAGGGCGTGGTCGAGGACCGGGGGGCGACCCGGATCGTCCGCAACCGCGACGGCCTGCTGGCCGAGGTGCCCCGGGACGGGCACGACACCATCCCGCACTTCGTGGGATCGAGTATCGTCACTCCCGAGGACTGGGCCGAGGTCAAGGCGGAGCGGTTCCGCCGCGACGACCCCGCCCGGCGGGTCGACGTCGCGGCCCTCAAGGCCCGCCATCCCGACGACCGCGACTATCCGCTCCACGTGCACTGCGGCTCCATGATCGGCAAGGTGCGCGACCTGCTGACCTTCGAGGGCCTGACCTACGCCACGGCGGACTACCCCGACATGGTCGAGGACATGGTCGAGACGATGTGCGTGCTCATCGAGGATTTCCTCGACCAGGTGCTGCCCGCCGTCCGGTTCGACGGCGCCTCGGGATGGGAGGACATCTGCTTCCGGAGCGGGCCGCTGATCACCCTCGGCTTCTTCCGGCAGGTGGTGGTGCCCCGGTACCGGCGGATCGGAGCGAAGCTCCGGGCCCACGGGGTGGATCTCTGGTACACCGACTGCGACGGCGACGTGCGACCGCTCATCCCCGGGTTTCTGGAGGCGGGGATCAACACCCTGTTCCCGTTCGAGGTGAGCTGCTCCGGGCATCCCGGCGAGGTGCTGCGGCGGTACGGCCCCGACCTGCGCATCCTGGGCGGGGTCGATAAGCACGCCCTCATCGCGGGCCCTGAGGCCATCCGGGCCTATCTGGAGAGCGTGGCCCCCCTGGTCGAGGCGGGAGGGTTCATCCCCTTCTGCGACCACCGCTGCCCGCCCGATGTCGCCCAGGAGAATTACCTCTACTACCTTGATCTCAAGCATTGTATGTTCGGCTAACCCAACCCAGGAGACCACGATGTCCGAGCGCAACCAGGAACTCTACGACGCCATCATCCGAGGCGACCGCAAGACCGTGCAGGCGGAAGTCGAGAAGGCGATCGCCGACAAGCGGCCGGTGGTCGACCTGATGAACGGCTCCATGATCCCCGCCATGCGCGAGATCGGGGCCCGCTTCGCCCGCAACGAGGCCTACGTGCCCGAGATGCTCATCGCGGCCCGGGCCATGCAGACCGGCCTCAACCTGATCGAGCCCCTCCTGGCCGAGGCCGGACACGAGCCGCGGGCCCGGGTCTGCCTGGGCACCGTGAAGGGCGACCTCCACGACATCGGAAAGAACCTGGTGGGGATGATGCTCAAGGGCGCGGGCTTCGCGGTGGACGACCTCGGGGTGGACTGCGACGTGGCCAAGTTCGAGGCCGGGGTCGGGCGGGGAGCCAACGCGGTCCTCTGCAGCGCGCTCCTGACCACCACCATGCCCTACATGAAGACCGTGGTGGAGCACTTCAAGGGCCAGGGCGTCAAGGTGATCATCGGCGGCGCGCCGGTCACCCAGAAGTACGCCGAGGAGATCGGCGCCGACGGCTACGGCGCCGACGCCAACGCGGCGGTGAGCGCCGTCGAGACCGTGCTGGGGCTGGTCTAGGCCTTCCCCTCGGGATGACCCTTCGCCTCCGAACCGGAGAGGAAACCGCCGAGGTCGAGGCCCGTCCGGGGCTCACCCTGGCCGATCTGGCGGCCAGCGCGGGGCTGGTGCTCAACACGCGGTGCGGCGGACATGGCACCTGCGGGGGGTGTCGGGTGCGCCTGGGGCCGGGGGTCTATCGGTCCGACGGGGAGACCTGGACGGTTTGCGAGGGCGAGACTCGCGACGCCCTCGCCTGCCAGGCCTGGCTGACCGGCCCCGACGGGTCCATCGACGTCCCCTCCGCCTCGTTGCTCGAGCATGGGGCCCGTATCGCCGACGACTTCGTGGCCCCGGTGGTCGCGGGCCAGCCACGCCAGCGCAAGGTCTGCCTGTCGGTGCGTCCCGGCACCCTCGAGCATCCGGCCGCCCGCGACGAGCAGGTGGCGAGGGCGTTCCGCGACGCGGAGAGGATGCCCGGCCCGCTGCGCTGGCGCCCGGCCGCCCTCCGGGATCTCGCGGCCATCCCGGTGGAGGAGACCCGGCTCACGGTCACCGCCGCCTTCTCCGAGGGGGCGTGGGACCTGGTCCGCTGCGAGGCCGGCGACACCTCGGGCGCCCACTGGGGTCTGGCTGTGGACATCGGCACCACCACCGTGGTCGTCCTGCTGGTGGACCTCCGGCACGGCGTGATGACCGCGCGGGCGTCGCGCTACAACCAGCAGATCCGCCTGGCCGACGATGTGGCCTCGCGCATTTCCAGAGCGTCGGATCCGTCGCAGGTGCGGGACTTGCAGCGGCTCCTTGTCGAGGACACCCTCAACCCGCTCATCCGCCAGCTCGTCGAGGCCCAGGGGATCCGCACCGACGACATCACCAGCCTGGTGGCGGCGGGCAACACGGTGATGACCCATCTCTTTCTAGGCTGGTCTCCGGACGGGCTGGGCCGGGTGCCCTTCACGCCGGTGTGTCTGACCCCCGCCCCGCTCCGCGCCGGCGACCTGGGTCTGGCCATGCACCCCGAAGGGACGGTGGAGGCGGCCCCGTCCATGGCCGGCTACGTGGGCGGAGACATCACCGCCGACGTCCACGTGTCCCGACTGGGCGGACTGCCGGGATGCGTGCTGCTGGTGGATCTGGGCACCAACGGCGAGATGGTCCTGCGCACGGCGGACGGCAAGCTCACCGCCTGCGCCACCGCCGCCGGCCCCGCGTTCGAGGGGGCGGGCCTGCAGCACGGATGCCGGGCCGCCCAGGGGGCCATCGAGAAGGTGCGCATCGGTCCCGATGGCGACCTGAACCTCGAGGTCATCGGAAGTGGCCGGCCCCGGGGAGTATGCGGGTCGGGCATCATCGACTTCGTGGCCGAAGGCTGGCGGGCGGGCTGGATCAACGACCGGGGGCGGTTCGACCGCGACGCGATCGAGCGTCTGGGACGGTATGCCCATGTCGAGATCATCTGCGGATCGTCCCACGCCTGCGTGCTGGTCCCGGCCGACGAGAGCGCCACCGGCCAGGCCGTCGTGGTCACCGAATACGACCTGTCGCAGGTGCTCAAGGCCAAGGCGGCCACCCATGCGGGCATGCGCGCCCTGCTCGCTGAGGCCGGCCTCGCTTTCGCCGACGTGGACACCCTGGTTCTGGCCGGGGGGTTCGCGCGGCATGTGGACCTGCGGAACGCCCAGCGCCTCGGGCTCCTGCCCGACATCCCCCTCGACCGGTTCGACGTCGTGGGCAACGGTTCCCTGGCCGGCGCCTACCAGGGCCTGGTCTGGGCCGGGGCCCTGGAGGCCATGCGGGAGCTGGCCCGCGAGGTGAACGTGGTGGAGCTCAACCTCACCGACACCTTCCAGGACCACTTCATCGACGCGCTCGCCCTGCCCGGGCTCAACCCGGAGGCGTTTCCACGCGTCATGGCGGAATGCCGCCCGGAGGCGGGTGAGCCTTGAGGGCGCCCATGCATTCAACCAGAAGGGACCGGCTGATGTGCAGCGAGCTCCTTTCTTGTATCGAGGCAAGCACTTCCAGGATCTCGGCCTTCGACCGCCTCCCCATGCGTACCGACCTGATCAACAGCCCGACGGTGCCATGTGCACGCACGCCGAGTTGCCTTGCCGCCAGCCGGGCGGCGGTATCGTCAGTGAGCAGGAGGCCGTGCGGTTCCACTAACGCCAGATGCAGCGCCTCCATCTCTCCGGTATGCAGCGAGAGCAAACGGCCAACGGCCACCAGCCGATCGGGCCGGGTGCGGCCGGGCGTGCCGAGGATGGCTCCAGGGATGTCCGCGCCCGCAAGCCGAGGGCGATGCCGACCAACTTCAGACCGGACAGCGTCTGGAATCAGGATACGGGCAAACCCATCCAGGACATCAAGGCAGTCCAGCTCATCCAGATGGATCAGCGGCCCGGCATCGCACACCGCCGTCCAGAGGACATGCTCAGCCATCGCCTCGGAGGCCCCACGCCACGTCTTCCCGAAGGAACGTCTCGGCCAGAGACGTCGAATGGGACTCCAGATGGCGGCGGAGGGCCTCTTCAATCAGAGCATCAAGGTTCTTGGCTCCCCCTTCCTGAACGAACTTCTCCGCCTGGCGAACGAGGTCCGCTGCAATGTGTGTCTGGACTGTGGTTTCCATGCCCTCAAGCTACTTTGCACCTGCTGCCGGATCAAGCCTCCCGCCGTAGACCCCTGCCCGGGCAGCCGGTTGCCCGCAATGATGGCGGAACTCACCCTTGAGGGCACGCTTCAACCGGTCCAGGGCACATGACCGCTGAACTCCCGAAACCCTCCTCCCGCCTCCAGGGCTGGTCATCCTCGCTGGCAAGCCTGGCCGGCTCGCCGCTGTCGCTCAAGCCCGAGTTCCCCGAGATCGCGGCCCGCTGGGAGGCGTGGTGGCGGTTCGAGGCCGACCGGCCGCTGTTCATCGCCCACCGGCCCGACGATCCCTCCATCCGGTGGGGCAAGGCCTTCGATCTGCTGGACGATCCCGAAGCCTACCTCGATGTCCGCCGGCGTCAGGTCGAGGCCACCCACTGGGCGGGCGACGCGGTGCCCATGCTCCGCGTGGACCTGGGCCCGGTGGCCATGGCCCCGTTCCTGGGCGCGCCGATCTCGTTCTCGGAGTCCGAGCAGACGTCCTGGCACGAGCCGGTCTGGGCCGACGCCGATCCGCTCCCCCTGCCTGTCCTCGACCCGGAGAACCCCTGGCTCGTGCGCACGCTCGACCTGCTCCGCCACGTGGCCGCCGATGCCGCCGGGCGCTACCTGGTCGCCTTCCCCGATCTCACCGGCGCCGTCGACACCCTGGCCAACCTGCGAAGCTCCGAGCAGCTCTGTTTCGATGCGGTCGAGGATCCGGACCGCATGCGCCAGGCCGCCGACGCCGCAGTGGCCGCATGGTGGGAGGTCTTCGCGGCCATGCACGACACCGTGCTGGCCGAGGGGGCGGGGGTCACGCAATGGCTCAACGCCTGGTCCATGACCCCCCACACCGTCCCCACCTGCGACTTCAACGTGCTGCTGGGTCCGGACGCGTTCCGCGAGGTCTGCCTGCCCTCCCTGGAATCGCAGGCCCGTCTGGCCGGGCGCTGCCTGTTCCACCTCGACGGCCCCCAGGCCGCCCGCCACGCCCCCGCCCTGGCCGGGTCGGCGGCCATCACCGCGGTCCAGTACACCCCGGGCACCGCCACCCCTTCGGCGCTGGCCAAGCTCGACATGCTCCGGATGCTCCAGGAGCACGGCAAGCCCATCCTTGTCGTCACTCCCGAGGACGAGATCGAAGCGGTGTGCCAGGCCCTCGACCGGCGCGGGCTGGCCCTGTGGATCGAGGGGCCCTCGTCGGTGGCCCGGGCCGACGAGCTGGCCGCCATGGTGCGTAGGTTCCCCGCATGAACCTGGCCCTGGTGAGCTGCGAGATCTTCTACCGCGAGATGTGCGCGGAGGTGGCGGCCAGCCCCCACCGCATCGACGTCTCGTTTCTGCCCAAGGGCCTGCACGACCTCGGGGCCGAGCCCATGCAGGCCCGCCTCGCCGACGCGGTCGCCGCCGGTCTGGCCGCGCTCGATCCAGCCCGTGGTCTGGTAGTAGGCGCCGGGGTGGCGGTCGAAGTAGTCCCGGTAGCGGTACCGCGATCCGAAGAAGAGGGTGATGCAGTCGTGGGCGCGGGGAACCACC
>PXDE01000210.1 GCA_003566475.1 PVC group bacterium
CGGACCGCCGGCCTGGAGGCCCGGGGACGGGCAGAGGCGGAGCGGTTCGTGATCCGGCACCACGAGACCCCGAACTGGTGCTCCATCGCCTCGTCCACCCCCCGCCCCTCGCCGTCCCGAACTGACAGTCCGGGCTTGCTCTCCGCCCCCCGGTACGATCCACTGCGCCCGGTGAACCTCAAGGATCTTCAGGAGAACTGGAACCTCCACGGCCGTCAGGATCCGCTCTGGGCGGTGCTGACCGACCCCGCACGCAAGGGCAACCGGTGGGACGATGCCGAGTTCTTCGCCACCGGCGAGGCGGAAATCGGCCTGCTGTTCGCCCGCATGGACGAACTGGGGCTCGACCCGGGCCGGGGCCGGGCCCTCGACTTCGGCTGCGGGGTGGGCCGTCTGACCCGGGCCCTGGCCAACCGGTTCGAGGCGGTCGACGGGGTGGACATTTCCGAGAGCATGATCGCGGAGGCCCGCCGCCGCCACGCCGACCGCCCGGCCTGCCGGTTCCATGTCAACGCGGCCGACCACCTCGACCGGTTCGAGCCCCGGAGCTTCGACTTCGTCTATTCCTCGATCACCCTTCAGCACGTGGAGCACCGGCTGATCGAGGCCTATCTCCGGGCGTTTCTGCGTGTCCTCCGGCCGGAGGGTCTGCTGGTCTTCCAGCTTCCCAGCCACCGCGGCGACGGCCCCCCGCCCGCCGGCCCGGCCGACCTCCCCTCGTGGAAACCGTCCACCTGGTGGTACCGCGCGCAGGAATGGGGCCAGGAGCGGAGACGGCGGCGGACCTACGCCCGGAGTCTGCGGGATGACCGACCGGTCATCGAGATGTTCGGCATCCCGCGCCCCGACCTCGAGCGCAAGCTCGCCGCCTGGGGGGCCGAGGTGCTGCACGCCGAGCGGTTTGGTGACACGGGCGACTGGGTGAGCTACCGCTACTGGGTGCGGGCCCGGCCGCGCCCCGCCGCTGGAGACAACGCATGAGCGCCGTGTCTTCCGCATCCGACCGTCCCCCCTGGAGCCGGGCCGAGCGCCGCGTCTTCGGCCTGCTGCTGGGCCTGGGGGCGGCGGCCCGCCTCTACGCCGCCTGGACCATGCGGCACCACCTCAACATCCATGCCGGGACGGTCGCCCTCATGACCCGGCACATCGCCCTGGGCAAGGAGTTCCCGACTTTCTACTACGGCCAGTCCCATATGGGCTCGCAGGAGGCCTGGCTGGGCGCCCTGTTCGCCCTGGTTCTCGGCCCCTCCTCGGGGCTCGCGGTCAGCCTGGGGGCGGCGGTCGTGGCCATCCTCCTGCTCCCGATGGTCTATGTCTGGGCCCGCGACATCGCCGGCCCGCAGGCGGGCGCGGCGGCCGCCGCCTTCCTGGTGATCGGCCCCTGGGGCCTGTTCCACTATGGCGGCTCCCCCCGCACCTCCTACCAGACCATGCTGGTCTGCGGGGCGTTCTCCCTCTGGATCGCCTCCCGGATCGTCCTCCGCTGGCGCCGGGAGCGGATGCTGCGTCACCGCGACTTCCTGGGCCTTGGCCTGGCCGCCGGGCTGGCCTGGTGGGGGGGCCAGCTCACCGCGCCGGCCATCTTCACGGCGGCCCTGTTCCTTCTCCTCGGGCTTCGCGGAGGGGTGTTCACCTGGAAGCTGGCCTCGGGCCTGGCCGGCTTTCTGGCCGGCAGCGCTCCGTTCTGGATCTACAACGTCCGGCACGGCTGGCCCACCCTCGCCTTCCGGGGCACGTTCGGCCGGGTGAGCTTCCGGGAGGCCCTGGTCCGGTACTTCCCCGCCCGGTTCGACGCGCTGCTGATCCCGGGCGAGCCCGCCTTCCTGCGCCCGGTCGCGGCCGTGATCGTGGTGGGAGCCATGGCGTCCGCCCTGCTGCTCGGCCTCGGCGCGCTCCCCGGCGGCCGACGGTCGGCCCGGCTCCATCCCGGTCTGCTGGTGTCGCTGCTGTTTCTTCCCGTGTTCGCGACCGTCTTCGGCCTCTCGCACTTCTCCGCCATCAACGCGCCCCGCTACCTGTTCCCGCTCATCCCCATCCTCGCCGTGCATCTCGGCGTGCTCACGGCCTGGCTGGGCGACCGCATGCCGCGCCCCGCCGCCTGGATCCCGGTGCTGCTGCTGATCGCCATGCAGACGCCGGTGCTGTCCTGGGCCTGGCGCCACGAGGCGTTCGAGCGGGCCAGCGTCGGCCATCTGCGGGAGATGGCCGACGGGCTCCGGGACGATCCGCCCGGCGCCCTCTACGCAACCCACACCCGCCATCCGTGGAACTTTGTGCTGGAGGAGGAGTTCGTGTTCAGCACGTTCGAGGGCGACGTCTACGCCCCCAACCAGCGGCGGGCCGAGGAGGCCGACACCGTGGCCTTCGTGGAGGGGTATGGCGATCTGGGCGGCTTTCTGACCGCCACCGGGACCGAAGCCGAGTCCATCCGGCCCGGAGGCATCCGCATCCACCTGCCGCCCCGGCCGCCCGAGCCGCGCCGCGTCCCGCTCGACCCCGAGCGTATCCGCGACGCCACCGACCACCGGGGACAGTCCGCCCTCGACCTCATCACCGACCTCCGCCCCGACACGGCCTGGACGTCACGCTCTCTCACCGGCGAGGAGGCTCTCGAGCTCCGGTTCGATGGCCCGGTGGCCATCGCCGGGGTGCGCGTGCTCAGTCTCGACTACGTCGCGCTTCCCCGGTCCTGGAGCGTGGAGGGAGCGTCCGCGGGCGGAACCTGGACCGAGCTGCTCCCCCGCACCTCGGTCTCCCTGCTGTTCTGGTCCGGTCCCCGGCCCTTCTGGTCGTACCCGTTCTTCCGGCTCGAGGCCTACTTCGAGCCGACCGAGGTCACCGCCCTCCGGATCCGCGGCCGCCACCGGAACGAGACCCGCTCCTGGAGCATTCATCTCGTGCAGCCGCTGGTGGCGGCCGAGGGCACCACGCCCGAGCCCGATCTCCCGGCGCTGGCCCGGTTGCTCGGAGACCGCGGCATCCTCCGCCTCTATACTGACCGGTGGGAAGGGCCCCGCGTCCATGAGGCCAGCGGCGGGACGGTCTGGACCCCCCGACATCCCGCGCTGTACCCGTCCGAGGATCCTCCGGATGCCGTGCGCATCACCCCGGACACCGCGTTCCTGGTCCGCGCCGGCGAAGTCGACCTTACCATCCGGACCCTGACCTCTAGGGGATTGTCCGCCCGTCAGACGCCGGTGGGGCCCTGGGTGCTCATCGACGCCGACCCCGACGAGCCCTGGACCCATGACGGCGCCGACGCGGGGATGGTCTGGACCGGGTTCGGCCTCCTCGCCGGACCGGTGCCCTACGCGCCGGTCCGGGTCCGCCGCGCCGCCTCCCGGTTTGGCGAGGATCCGGCCGACCCCGCTATTCTGGAGGATCTGAACGCGGCGCTGGCGGCGAACCCCTGGCTGCACGAGGCCCGCGAACTCCGGGTCCGGGTCCACGATGCCCTCGGCGACATGGAGGCGGCGGCCCGGGAACGCGGTCGGATCGAGGCGGCCACCCGTCCGCCGCGCCCAGCCGAGATCCGCTTCCCGCGCGGCATCCGCTTCCTGGGGTACGGCCTTGACCGCGACACCGCGCGGCCCGGCGAAACCGTGGCCATAACCTACTTCTGGGAGGCGGGTCCGCGCATCGAGGCCCGCCATCTGGCCGTCTTCGTGCATATGCTCCGCGACGGGCAGGTGGCGTTCCAGGACGACCACGTGTTTCTGGAGGATCTGCCGGACCTGCTTCAGCACCCGCCTCCGGACGGAGTCATCCGCATCGACCGCGAGGTCCGGATTCCCGAGGACGCCGCGCCGGGGCCGGTCGAGATCGTGCTGGGCCTCTACGACCGCCGCTCCGGCGACCGCCTCCGCCCCCGCACCGACCTTCCTGTCCGGCGCCGTCACGCCCCGGTGCTGCCTCCAGGGCCGGGGCGCGATCACCCGCTGGAGATCGCGCCCTGATCGCCTGGCGCGATGTGGGATGTGAGATGTGGGATGTGAGATGTGGAGAAACTGCAGATTGACCCGACTTCGCGGAGACGCTTCGTCGGGCAAGCTGACGAAGTACAAGGTTAAAAAGAAGCCGGTGCCCTGATCGGCACTCTGACGGGAAGGAGGTCGACCGGGAGGGCGAGTCCCGCCACGGGGCGCATTCGCGTCGACCTACGCGGACGCGAACGCTGTCGGCTGCGCATCCGGATGCCCCAACGGGGCTGCGTAGCCCCAGCCCAGGGTTGCGAGGAACGAGCTACCCTGGGTGCCGGGGTTCGATAACATCCCTACCCTGAAGGGGTTGCGTCCGACCCATCCAGCGCCCTGGCGGAGCGGACGCAACCCCGTTGGGGTTGGTCGTTGGGGGGGATGGACCCAGGGTAGCGGCCAGACCGCAACCCTGGGCTGGCGGATGGAACCCCGTTGGGGTTCGGCACAGGCTCCGGAATCTGCATTGAACGCCTGACGCTGGACCGAGGCATCCGGGTCATAACATTCTGTGCTTGAATCGGTTCCGCCCTAGGTTGACGCGAGTTCGCAGGGCGGGACGAGGGTCTATGTCCGGAGGCTGAAAGGAGGAAGGCTGGCCCATGGCCTTCCTTCTCCCATCCACCCATCCATTCATCCACCCATCCATCCACCCATCCACCCATCCACCCATCCATTCATCCATTGGACGCCTACCCCAACGCACCGGCCATCCATTCCGCCGCGGTCAGGCCGGACAGGGCCGCTCCCTCGACACAGGGGCCTCCGAAGGCGTCTCCGGCCAGGACCATCGGCGCCTCGCGGCTGGGACCGTTGGCGTACGGCGCGTCCCATCCGTCCGCCACCTCGGCATAGCGCCATTTCTTGAGCTGCGCGGACAGGATCCGGGCGGCCAGCAGCGGCTGGGCCACATCCCGGATCTCCCGGATGACCGCCTCGGATGGGGCATCGTAGTGGGCCTGGCTGAACCGGGGATCGGCCTGGATGGTGACCGCGTGCCGCCGGGGCGAGATGCCTTTGGCATGGTTGTCGCCCAGCCAGGCCAGCACCCGGTTGCGAAGGCGGAGCCCCCCGGGCTCGGGCAGGCCGCTGGGGCCATCCAGCGACGTCAGCAGCACCAGGCAGGGCTCGTAGACCACCTGCTCCAGACGCCGCAGGAAGTCCACGTCATGGTCGGGGACGGTGCGGATGAGGGCGATGGCCTGCGGCACCGGACAGGTCACCATCAGCCCCCGGGCCTGGAAGGCGTCGCCATCACGGGACGTCGCCACCCATTGCCCGCCCCGGCGGATCAGGGCGGTGATGGGCATGGACAGGCGGACGTCGAGGTCGCGGGCCAGTCGTTTGGGCACTGTGGTCATGCCATCGCGCCCCACATACCGGCGGTGTCGGTTCAGCCGGTGATGACCGTTCTCCCCCACGAATCCATGACCCCACCCGGCCACCACCCCTTCCTTCTGCCAGGCCTCGACCCAGGCCAGAAACCGGTCGTCCTCCGCCGTAAAGAACTGGGCCCCGTGATCGAACACCGCCCCGTCAAGGCGCCGGGTGGCCATGCGCCCCCCCACGCCCCGACCCTTGTCCACCACCCGCACCGACACCCCCTGGCGACGCAGGGCCTCCGCCGCCATGAGACCCGTCATTCCCGCTCCAATCACCAGCACGTCCGTCTTGTTCATCGCCGTATCTCCTGACCCCTCCCCACATGCTCGGAACCCAACCGCACCGCATTCGCGTCCCTGATCCGGAATATAGACACCGACCGTCCGAATTTCCAGTCCCGCCGCCCCATCTTCTCAGGTACGGGCATGGGGCCATTGCCGACGGGCGGGGTCCTGAGGTAGGATGTCGGCGTCGGAGGCCATTCCGGCCCTGAGCACACCTAGAGGAGCGTTACCTATGAAGCGGTCGTTTCCGTTAGCGGCACGAATCGGACTGGTGGTCGGCTGGGTGATGGCGATCGGCCACCTGGAGGCGGGGGCACAGCCGATCCTGGAGCGGATCGAGGCGCGGGAGCTCAAGGCCATCATGGATGGCGAGGGCTACACCACCGAAATCGACGAGGATGGAGACATCCTGTGGCGGATCGATGGGTTGCGGGCCTACATCCTCATCTCCGAATCCCGCATGCAGCTCCTCTTCCGGATCGCCTTCTCAGGCACCGAGGCCACGCTGCAGAAGGTGAACGAGTGGAACCGCACCCGCAGTCTGTCCCGCTCCTTCCTGGACG
>PXDE01000532.1 GCA_003566475.1 PVC group bacterium
ACGATGTTGCCCGAAATGACACCGCAGATGCCGCATTCGCCGAGAGCTTGAAGATACCTTCCGTGAAAGAGACAACCCGTCAGGCCCAAGCCCAGTTCACAATCTGGGCAAAGAAACCGGCAGCGCAGCGGAAGACACGTGACCTGATCTCGGCCATCGGCGGCGACTTCTTCTCTCTGCTCGACGGCCTTAGCATCGCCCGCTCCCGCCGCCAGATCGCCAGCCACTACGCAGCCGAGATGGAGCGCCTCGGCGGCTTCCCGCAACGGACGCCCCCCCGCGCCATCCACCCGGTCATCGACCTCGAACAGCGCTACCTGTCTTTTGAGCAGCTCAACCACGAGATCGGCAAGCTCCGCCTCGCCCTCTTCCATCCCACCGCCTTCCTCCGCGACGACCTCCCCGAAACCACCCGGGCCGCCTACGAGGCCCGGATCCTCGGCGGGTTCACCCAGGAGGGCCGCGAGCGCATCCTCATCGCCATGATGAAGGTCAACTTCCTCAAGCGCCTGGAAAGCTCCGTGGACTCCTTCCGGCAGACCCTCGAACGCACCATCGCCAAGATCGACCGCCTGGACCGGCGCATCACCGGCTTCGAGCAGCACCTCAACGACAACCCGGACCTCGACTTCGACGAGCTGTCCCCCGACCAGCTCGAGGATCCCGAATTCGAGGCCGAGGACTTCACCGTGGGCGGTCGCCGCAAGATCCACCTCGGCCACCTCAAGCTCCCGGAATGGCTCCGCGCGGTCCGGAACGACCGCACCCAGCTCCAATACCTCCTGGAGAAGGCCGAGGCGGTCACCCCCGCCCGCGACGGCAAGCTGGCCGAGATCCGGGCCGTCATCGCCGCCAAGTTTCGGGATCCCTCCGAGGATCTGGACGGCAAGCCCAACCGCAAGGTGCTCGTCTTCACCGCCTTCGCCGACACCGCGACCTACCTCCACAAGAACCTGGCCGACTGGGCCCGGGAGGAGCTGGGCATCCACGCCGCCCTGGTCCGGGGCGACGGCGAGAACCGCACCTCCCTCGGCCGGGCCGACTACGACGACATCCTCACCAACTTCGCCCCCCGGGCCAAGCGCCGCGCCGACCAGACCGACCGGTTCCCGAACCAGACCGAGGCGATCGACCTCCTCATCGCCACCGACTGCATCTCCGAAGGCCAGAACCTCCAGGACTGCGACCTCCTGGTGAATTACGACATCCACTGGAATCCGGTGCGCATCATCCAGCGCTTCGGCCGCATCGACCGTATCGGCTCCCGCAACCGCGAGGTCCACCTGGTCAACTTCTGGCCCGTGGCCGACCTCGACCAGTACCTCGGGATCAAGCTCCGGGTCGAGGCCCGCATGGCCCTGGTGGACCTCACCGCCACCCAGGCCGACAACCTGCTCGACCCCAGCCAGATCGAGGACCTCATCGAAAAGGACCTCCTCTTCCGCGACCGGCAGCTCCGCCGCCTCAAGGACGAGATCCTCGACCTCGAGGATCTCGACGAGACCCTCTCCCTCACCGACTTCTCCCTCGACGAGTTCCGGCTCGACCTGCTCCGCTACCTCGAGGCCAACCGGGCCGAGCTCGAAGCCGCCAGCCCGGGGCTCTACGCCGTGGTGCCGCCCCGGGCCGACATCCCGGCCGCCCGCTCCGGCGCCCTCTTCTGCCTTCGCCACCGGCCCGAAGCAGAGCGGACCCCGGATACCGCCCCGTCCGACTCCGAGAAGCTCAACCCCCTCTCCCCCCACTTTCTCGTGTTCGTCCTCGACGACGGCACCGTCCGCCTGACCTTCGCCCAGCCCAAGGAGTGCCTCCTCCTCCTCCGGGACCTCGCCTCTGGCGAGCCCAAGGCCTACGAGGATCTGTGCGACCTCTTCGACCGACGGACGCAGAACGGCGCCGACATGAGCCACTACGACGGGCTCGTGGCCAAGGCCCTCGCCTCCATCGAGCGCACCTTCCAGAAGCGGGCCGCCTCCGCCCTCCTCTCCGGCCGCGACGCCACTCTCCCCACCATCGCCGAAGCTCCCGCCGCCGACGGCGGCGACTTCGACCTCCTTACCTGGCTGGTCATCCAGGATCCGTCGGCATGATGACCCTCCGCCAGTTCGAAGCAGGCCTCGAAAGCCTGCCCGCCGCCTCCGCCTGGCGCCTGACCGAGCTCGCCGAGTACCGCGGCAAGCAGGAGCTGTTCACCCGCCAGTCCCCCCAGAAGCTCAAGGTTCTCCGGGAGCACGCCCTCATCGAGAGCGCGGTGTCCTCGAACCGGATCGAGGGCGTCGAGGTGGAGGCCAGCCGGGTGCGCACCCTGGTGTTCGGGCAGGCCGCCCTGCGCGACCGCGAGGAGGAGGAGGTCCGGGGCTACCGGGACGCCCTCGACCGGATCCACCGCGAAGGCGCCGGCCTCGACGTCAGCGTGCCCACCATCCTGGACCTCCACCGGCTGAGCCGGGGCGGGGCCTGGGACGCGGGTCGCCTCAAGGAGGCCCCGGTGGACATCATCGAGACCTATCCCGACGGCCGGAGCCGCGTGCGCTTCCGGACCGTGTCCCCGGCCGAGACCCCCGGCCAGCTCGACGCCCTGGCCGCCCTCTGGAACCGGGGGATGCGCGAACGGTGGGTGCCGCCCCTGCTCCTGCTCGGCGCCCTCAACCTCGACGTCCTCTGCATCCACCCCTTCCGCGACGGCAACGGCCGGGTCTCGCGGCTGCTCCTGCTCCTCGCCCTCTACCATTGCGGGTACGAGGTCGGCCGCTACATCAGCCTCGAACGGATCATCGAGCAGAACAAGGACCGCTACTACGAGACCCTCGAGCGGTCCTCCCAGGGCTGGCACGAGGGACGCCACGACCCCTGGCCCTATCTCAACTACCTCCTCTACATCCTCGCCCAGGCCTGCGCCGAGTTCGAAGACCGGGTGGGCCAGATGACCGCGCCCCGGGGAGCCAAGGCGGACATGGTGCTCTCGGCCATCCGCCATCGGCAGGGCCCGTTCCGGCTCCGCGACCTCGAGCTCGCCTGCCCTGGAGTCAGCCGCGAATGGATCCGCAGGCTCCTCGCTGACCTCAGACAGGAGGGAAAGCTCACCGTCCAAGGCCGAGGCCCCGGCGCCCGATGGGAATACCACCAGGACGAATAGAGGTAGCATCTTACGAATGAGGGTAGTAATAAAGGTAGCAATCCCCAGCCACCCCCGACCCGAGGGCCACCCCCGTGACCCGGACTCCGGGACACCACCTTGCGATTCCATGAATAAGTCTCTGAGAGATCGCTCTTCACACCCGAATGAGTGGCCCAGCAGTAGTCCGCTGTCTCCGACAGCGGACCGCCCAAGGGAAGAGCCTGCCCAGAGAACGCGGTGCGAAGACCAGCCCTTGGGGCAACGCCCCTCTTCTGTGGCGGCCGTTCGACCGAATCCCCGAGGAAGAACGGCTCCGCAGCCGAACCGAGACCGGGATCCCCGAAAGCCCGGCGTTCACTGCGCTCCCTTCCGGCTCACCAGGCCGCTTCGCTTCCTCACCCCGTGCGACACCGTCCCGAGACCGCGTTTCCCTCACCAGAGGGATCACACCGCCTTGGCTTCCGCCCGACTTCGCAGAGCTACGCCGCGACAGGCCGGAGGCGGATCTGGCCAAGCCTGCCCTGCATGCTCATCAATGTGTTGCAGGTGCATTGTTGACTTGCACATGCAGACCGCATGGGGTACGGTAGGGCACAACGAGACAGAACCATGAGCGACGCGAGAGCAGCGAGCAAACGCCTAGATCTGGTCGGCGACCACGCCATCGTGCAGGCGAAGCCCGCGATCTCCGCCGCCCGGGGCCTCCACCACGCCCTCGCCTCCCTTGCCATGGATCTCGCCGAACGGGACGATCTCCGGGGGTACCTGCTGCTTCCCGACCCGGAGCTCAGCCAAAATTTCATCGGGGACGAGCTGCGCCGATTCAAGACCGCCCTGCGCCCGGACATCGCCAACCGGCTTCGCGCCGTGGTCTCGGAACAGGGCCGCTTTGTCGGGAACGTGGAAGGCATACCCCAGGCGGACGAGGAACTCCTACGGCAGGGACTCCGCAAGGAGGAGGACCAGGGGACCGTGCTCCCGAAGCCCAGCAAACAGGACGAGGTATTCCTGATCATGCTGCACCAATGGGTCACCGGTCAGAGCCCCATGACCCTCCGGTGGATCGAGGACACCGTGGGCTGCAACTACCGCACCGTGGCTGCCGCCATCGAAAGTCTGGGACACGCGGTGTTGCGGGGCTCCGACCGGAGCGTGTCCCTGAAGCACTTCCCCGAGCCGGAATGGGGACGGTACCTGGCCCGGGCGCACCGGACCCGATCCACCATGCACTTCACGGACGCGTCCGACCAGCCGCGCTCGCCGGAATCCCTTCTGCGGCGGCTCCGGGCTCTGGCCCCGAAACACGTGGCCGTGGGCGGCGTGCCCGGGGCGAGACGCTACCACCCGGAGATGGACCTCATCGGAACCCCGCGCCTGGACCTGTGCGTCCATGCCCCCGGCCGACGAGTTGACCTCGGGTTCGTCCGTCAGCTCGACCCCGCCCTCGAACGGACCCGCGACCCCCACCGGCCAGCCCGGCTGGCCCTCCATTTCCTGCGCCGGAAAAATCCTCTCTTCGATCGGGACGAGAACGGCTCGCGATGGGCCGATCCCGTGGAATGCCTGTGTGAACTGGTCCAAGCCCGCCTCGATGCCCAGGCTAGGGACTTCCAGGAGGTTTTGGTTGAGCAGGGAAGGGGTCGCCATGACTCCGCCTGAGCCCGCCTTCCAGGCCATATCTCCCGAGGCGGCTCTCCGCGAGATCGCCGCCGCCGTCCCCGAGGATTGCCGCCGCCATATCATCATCATCGGCAGCCTCGCGGCCGGCTATCATTACCGGGACCAGCTTAGGAGCATGGCCGTGCGCACCAAGGATGCGGACTGCCTCCTGTCCCCCAGGGTGGCCGCCATCGAGGCCGGCGTCGCCATCGCCGAGCGGTTGCGGGCGGAGGGGTGGGAATACTGGCCCACCAGAAGCCATCCCGCGCCCGGTACCGAGACCACCCCGGATGCGGATCTGCCCGCCCTCCGCCTCCAACCGCCCGACGGCTCGCATTGGTTCATCGAGTTGCTCACCGTTCCGGAAGGTCCCCGGGATCGGGGCCAGAGCTGGACCCGGATGGCCACGACCTGGGGTCATTTCGGTCTGTGCAGCTTCGGGTTTCTCGCCCTCGCGGACCTCGACCCCATACCCACCGACCTCGGGATCCGGATCGCGCGGCCGGAGATGATGGCGTTGGCCAATCTGTTGGAGCACCCTCGCATCCGGCCCGAGATCATGTCGGCCGGTTTCGCCAACCGCCCCGACATCCGGCGCAGCAATAAGGATCTCGGCCGCGTGCTCGCCATCTCCAGGCTGGCCATGGCCCGCGACGAGGATGCCCTGCTCGCCTGGCCTGCACTCTGGCGGTCGGCTCTCCGGAACCGCTTTCCCCGGGAATGGCGCGACCTGGCCCGGCGCAGCGGGAACGGCCTAAAGGAGCTTCTCGCAAGCGAGCCCGACCTCGACCAGGCGCTGTACACGTGCGCCAACGGCCTGCTGGCTTCCCGGTCTCCAACCCTGGGAGCCCTCCGGATCACCGGAAAGCGCCTGCTGGCCGACGCCATCGGGCCGCTGGAGACGGAGGACCTTCAGGATGGCTAGTTCGGGCCGCCTCTCCCAACCCGAACTCGAAGCCTCCCGCTGGCCCCACGCCTCTGTTGTGGGCCCACCCATGGCCCGCCTTCCCTTCGATATTCGAACTACGGTCACTTGCCCTACGACGTGTCGCGCCGTAGCTCGGCGAAGGCGGAAGCGTCTGCGCGAAGTAGGGACATTCTGCGGTTCTGCGGTTTTTTTTCTTCTCCCCCCCCCCACACCCCACCCCCCACACCCCACCTCTCACACCTCACCCCCCAAACCTCACACCCGCGCCGCAAGGCGCTCCCCCCAATGAAACCAAACCTGTCCTACGAAGCGCCTGGGCGAAGTAGGATCCCCAATCCCCAAACTTGTCCTACGAAGCCTCTGGGCGTAGTAGGATCCCCGCGCCCACAGGGCGCTCCCCCCCCAATGAAACCAATCCTGTCCTACGAAGCGCCTGGGCGAAGTAGGATCCCCAATCCCCAAACTTGTCCTACGAAGCCTCTGGGCGTAGTAGGATC
>PXDE01000337.1 GCA_003566475.1 PVC group bacterium
AACGCCCCGCCGCGCAGGATGTGTCCGCCCGCCTGCTTCACCAGCGCGGCCATCTCGAGCATGAAGTCGCGCGACTCGATGGAGCAGGGGCCGGCCATGAGGACGACCTCGTCGGCCCCCACCCGGACGCGGCGGCCGGACGGGCCGCCCTGGAGTTCGATGACGGTCCGCTCGGGCCGGGCCGACCGCTGGGCGAGTCTGTAGGCTTTGGACATGGTGCTGGGTCTCGAAGGGTTGCGCGGGCGGGAGGGACGGATGGGGGTGCGGATTCAGACCCGCAGCCCGGCCAGCGCCTCCACGAACCGCCGGTTCTCCTCGGGCCGCCCGATGGTGACCCGGATGTGGTCGGGCAGGCCGTAGGCGTCGAGGGGGCGGACAATGATCCGCTCCCGCATCAGAGCCTGGAATGTTTCGCGACCGGCCCCGGTCTTCACAAGCAGAAAGTTGGCCTCCGAGGGGACGGTCTCGAAGCCGGCCTCGTGCAGGGCCCGCTCCATCCAGGCCCGGCCCTCGCGGACGGTGCGCCGGGTCTCCTCCAGAAAGGCCTCGTCCTCGAGGGCGGCCACGGCGGCGGCCTGGGCCATGGCGTTGACGTTGAAGGGCTGGCGGAAGCGTTCCAGGAGCTGGATGCCCGCGGGGCGGGCGATGGCGTAGCCCAGACGCAGGCCGGCCAGGCCATAGGTCTTGCTGAAGGTGCGCAGGACGACCACCGGCCGTCCCGCCCGCACGTGCCGGAGGGTGTCCGGCTGGTCCTCGGGGTCGAGCAGCTCGGCGTAGGCCTCGTCCACCGCCACCACCACATGCTCGGGCAGGCCCTCGATGAACCGGTCGAGGTCGGCGTTGGCCACCCGGGTGCCGGTGGGGTTGTTGGGGTTGGCCACGAACACCAGCCGGGTGTCCGGGGTGATCGCCGCCGCCATGGCCTCGAGGTCGTGGGTGAGATCCCGCATGGGGGCCTCGATGAACCGGATCTGGAAGGCGGCCGCCACCAGCTTGTAGACCAGGAACGCGCACTCCGAGGCCACCACCTCGGCGCCCGGGGCGGCCAGGGCGTGGAACAGCAGCTCGATGAGCTCGTTGCTCCCGTTGCCGAACAGCAGGTGGTCGGGGCCGACGCCCAGCCGGTCCGCGAGCCGGGCCCGCAGGGCATGGGCATAGCCGTCGGGATACAGATGCATGCGGGCGGCGGCCGCCCTCATGGCCGCCACCGCCTTGGGCGAGGGCCCCAGCGGGGCCTCGTTGGAGGCCAGCTTGGCGATGCCCTCGATGCCGGGCAGCCCCAGGTCGCGGGCCACGTCCTCGAGGGGGCGGCCCGGCTCGTAGGTCCGGAGGGCCCGCACCCAGTCGGGCACGGCGGTGAACGCGACCGGGGCGGTCATGATTCCGGCACCGTGCCCCGGGGGTAGGCGCCCAGCACCTCGACCCGGGTGGTCCGATCCGAAAGGTCGCGCAGGGCGGCCTTGACCTCCGCCTGGTCCGGATGCCCCTGGATATCGACGAAGAACAGATACTCCCAGGCCTTGGCCCGGCTGGGGCGGGACTCGATCCGGGTCATGTTGAGGCCATGGCTGCGGAAGACCGACAGGGCGTCGTAGAGCGCCCCCACCTGGTCGGGCACCGCGAACAGGATCGAGGTCTTGTCCTGCCCGGTGGCCTCGGCGATCCGGCGGCCGATGACCAGGAACCGGGTGATGTTCCCGGCCAGATCCTGGATGTTGCGGTGCAGGATGGTCAGGCCGTGCACCTCGGCGGCCAGGTCGCTGGCCAGGGCGGCGGCCCCCGGCTCGGAGGCCGCCTTCTCGGCCGCCCGGGCGGTGCTGGCCATGGGGATGAGCTCCGCCCGCGCCGTATGCTCCTGGAGCCAGAGCCGGCACTGTCCGAACACCTGGGGGTGGCTGTAGATCCGTTCCACCGGGACCGCCGGGTCTTTGGCCATCAGATGGTGGGCGATGGGGAGCATCACCTCGGCGCAGATCCGCAGCGCGGTGGCGGTGAACTCGTCGAGGGTGTGGGTCACCGCGCCCTCGGTGGAGTTCTCGACCGGCACCACCCCGTAGTCCGCCTCCTGGCGGGCCACCGTGGCGAACACGCCCCCGATGGTCTCGCAGGGCACATACTCCACGCTGGCCCCGAACCGGGCCCGCGCCGCCTGATGGGTGAAGGTGGCCACCGGACCGAAGTAGGCCACCCGGAGCGGATGCTCGAGGGAGAGGGTGGCCGACATGATCTCGCGGTAGATGTTCTGCAGGCGCCGCCCGTCGAGCGGGCCTTCGGAGAGGGCGGCCACCCGGTCCAGCACCGCCCGCTCCCGGGACGGGACGTAGAACTCCTGACCGCTCTCGCGCTTGGCCCGCCCGATCTCCAGCGCCACCCGGGTGCGCTCGTTGAGGAGGCGCACGAGGTCGCGGTCGAGGGCGTCGATCTGCTGGCGGAGGTCGTCGAGGTTCATGGGGGGCCGGTCGTGGAAACCCGGTAGTTTCCACAAATCGGCGGCGGTGGCAAAGCGAATCGCGCCTAGATCTGGTTCAGCTCCAGGGCGCTCCGGGCCAGGTGGTGCTCCTCGCTCTCCTCCAGGGCGAGCAGCCGGGCGAACAGCTCCCGCACCTCCTCGGAAGGGGCGTTCTCGGCCATCCGTCGGAAGGCCGCGAGGAGGCAGTCGTCGAAGCCCAGCGCCACCCGCACCACCTCCTCCACCGACATCTCCGGATCGACCACATAGTCCTTGGTGCGCTCGGCCAGATCCAGGAGAGGGGTGTACTTGTAGCGGCTGTTGAGCACCTGGGGGCCCGCCCCCGCCTCGTACTCGGCCATCGCCTCCTCCAGCCGCTCCTCGTGGCGGCTCAGATAGCCGAGCAGGATCCGCACCCGCTCCTGCTGGGCCGCACCCTCGAGCTGACGGTAGTAGACCGACAGGTCGTGGTGGAACGCCCGCGCCTGGTCCAGCACATCCCGAACCGCCTCGAATGCCATGACGTCGCCTCCGTTTGCCAAGAGACCATGCGCCGGAAAGGTCGTGTTTTCAAGCCCGCAAAGGGCGCCAGAAGGGTTTTCGCTGGATTCGGGGGCGGGATTGCCGGAACCTAGCCGGTCCATGTCCTGGCGCAGCATCATTCTGGGGTTGTTCGGCGCCGCCGCGCTGTCGGCGGTGACCTATTTCAACGACGAGATCCTCAAGCAGACCATGCTGGTGGGCAACCTCATGCCCATCGCGGTCTACGGGTCGGTCATCCTGTTCGTGCTGCTCCTCAACCCGCTGCTCGCCCGCCTCCATCCCAGGCTGCCCCTGTCCGGCAAGGAGCTGGCCGTGGCCATGGCGGTGACCCTGGCCGCCTGCGTGGTGCCGGGCTCGGGGCTGATGCGGACCTTCACCTCCTCGCTCATCATGCCCCACCACTTGCAGCGCCAGCGGTCGGGCTGGCAGCAGGCCGACATCGTGGGCCAGGCCCCCGAAGGGATGCTGGTGGATATCACCGCCGACGAGAACCGCATCCTCAACGGCTACATCCAGGGCCTGGCCACCGCCGACCGCCAGGTCGGCGTGGGCGATCTGCCCTGGTCGGCCTGGCGCCCCGCCCTCCAGTTCTGGCTCCCCGCCATTCTGCTGCTCTGGCTGGCCCTGCTCGGGCTCTCCCTGGTCCTCCACCGCCAATGGGCCCGCCACGAGCACCTCCCCTACCCCCTGGCCACGTTCGCCAGCCACCTCCTGCCCGGCGCCGGATCGGCCCGGGCCGCCCTGTTCGGCCAGCGGATCTTCTGGATCGGGGCGGGGGCAGTCCTCTTCATCCATGGCGTCAACTACCTCCACGCCTGGTTCCCCGACCAGATGATCCATATCCCGCGCTCGATCGACTTCTCCAGCCTCGTCCCCATGTTCCCCACCTTCGAGCGGGGCGGCGGCGGGATGCTGGGCCGGCCGGTGCTGTTCTTCACGGTGGCCGGGTTCGCCTACTTCCTCGCCTCCGACGTCTCGCTCTCCCTCGGGGTGGCCCCCTTCATCTACCTCACCCTGGTCGGCGTGCTGGCCGGCTACGGCATCTCGGTGGGCGGCGGCTATATGTCCCCCACCCCCCAGTCCTTCCTGGCCGGCGGCGCCTTCACGGGCATGCTCCTGGCCATCCTCTACACCGGCCGCCACTATTACGCCCGGGCGGCGGCGGGGGCCTTTCTGCCCGCGGGGAGGACGGACGCCCCGCCCGAGGCCCGGTGGGGCGTCCGCGTGTTCCTGCTCGCCCTCGCCCTGTTCGTCATCCATATCCGGGGGACCGGCCTCCCCGCCTGGCTCGGCCTCCTCTACGCCCTGGGCACGGTCATGATCTTCGTGGTCATGGCCCGCATGATCGCCGAGGCCGGGCTGTTCTTCATGCAGCCCTACCTGTTCCCCTGCGTGCTGCTGTGGGGCCTGTTCGGCCCCCAGGCCCTCGGGCCCCGGCTCATGCTCATCATGTTCCTGCTCAGCACGGTGCTCCTGGCCGACCCCCGCGAGGCCTTCATGCCGTTCATCGTGAACTCCCTCCGGCTGGCCGACCTCAAGGACGCCCCCTTGCGTCCGGTGGCCGCCTGGAGCGGCGCGGCGGTGCTGGTCGCCCTGATGGTGGCGATCCCGGTCACCCTCTACCTGCAGTACAACCACGGGGCGGCCCAGGCCTCCGGCTGGGCCACCCAGGACGTGCCCCGGTTCCCGTTCGAGGAAGCACTGAGGGTCCAGCAGCGCCTCGAGGCGCAGGAGATGCTCGACACCTCTCTCGCCCTCGGCACCGCCGAGCGCATCGGCGCGGCCCGTCCCGACGCCCGGCTCGCCGTGTTCTTCGGGGCCGGCCTCGTCCTCGTCGGGCTGTTCGCCCTCGCCCGGCTCCGCCTCTCCAAGTGGCCCCTCCACCCGGTGCTGTTCCTGGTCTGGCACACCTATCCGGGCCGCATCTTCGCCGCCTCGTTCCTGGTCGGATGGGCGATCAAGGCGGCCGTCATGAAGTACGGCGGCGCCCACCTCCACCAGAAGCTCAAGCCGCTCATGATCGGCCTCATCGCCGGCGACATGCTGGGCGGAGTCACCGCCGTGGCCTTCAACCTGTCCTGGCACCTTCTCCGGACCTGGCTCCTCCCCGGGCTCCCTCCGCCCCCCACCTTCAACATCCTCGCCGCATGACCCCCCCGCGGATCTGGATCTGGCACGGCCTGCGCCTGGCTCTCCCCGCCGACTGGGAGATGCTCCAGTACTCCACCCTCGCCGCCCATGGCCGCTGCTCCTGGGCCGACCGCAACCAGTTCCGACTGCAACTGAGCTGGCGCACCCTGCCCGGGGAGCCCGACCTGCCCCGCATGCTCGACGACTACGCGGCCAAGCTCCGCGGCGCCGATCCGCCCCCGGATGCCGTCGAACCCCTGGAGGCGGAGGGCTGGTCCGGGATCCTCTGCCGCCGGAGCGAGTCCTTTCTCACCCGCTTCGCCCGGTTTCTGCCCGACCGGAGCATCATGGCCGAGCTGCTGTTCATCCACCCCGAACGCGGGCGCGACGCGGCGGCGGAGACGTCGGTCCTGGGCTCCTTCGCCGAGGCGTCGGGAGAGTGGCAGGCCTTCGGGATGCGGGTGACGCCGCCCGAGGGGTTCGACCTCACCGCCTGCGACGTGCGGCCGGCCCAGGCCCGGCTGGTGTTCACCCATCCCCGGGATCCCCTGCAGGTGCTGCGGGCGGAGCGGCTGGGCATGCTCGACGCCTGGCTCCGGGCCCCCGTCCGCGAATGGGCCGAAGCCCGGGTGAAGGGCGAGCTGGCCCAGGCCGAGGTCCGCGACACCGGCGAGCACGCCGCCGTCGGCGAGGGCATCCTCCGCCGGGCCGGCTGGATCGGCCGCATCCGCCGCCCCCTCCCCTGCCGCATCGACGCCTGGACCGACCCCGACGAGCACCGCCTCTACACCGCCTGGGCCGTCGGCGAAGCCGCCCAGGGCGATCCCCCCTGCCGGCTGGCCGCGCAGGATCGGGGGTGAGGGGCGGTACGGGATACGGGATGCGGGATGCGGGATGCGGGATGCGGGGAAACCGCGGATTGACCCTACTTCGCTCCGCAGCGGAGCTACATAGGGCAGGCTGATGATCAACGAAGTGAGAAGGAAGGCGGTGCCCCAATCAGCCTTGTGACGGGGAGAACGCCGATTGGGAG
>PXDE01000493.1 GCA_003566475.1 PVC group bacterium
GCCCGCTGTCCCGCCGCCAGCTTCCGGCTATCCCGCCGCGCCCCGCCGCAGCCGGTGCCACTCCGGGTGCTGGCCGTCCTCGCCGTTGCCGGCCGGTATCGCGCCGGGTAGCACGTCCTCCGGCTCCGCGAAGAGCCCTGCGGGCAGCTCGATGCCTGCGCCCTTGAAGCGGTCCATGAAGTTGGGCCGGATGCCCGTGGGCCGCAGGCGCCCCTGCACCCGGCCCGCTTCATCCAGCCCCGTCTGCTCGAAGCTGAAGATGTCCTGCATGGTGATCACATCACCTTCCATGCCCTGGACCTCGGTGACCTTGACGATCTTGCGGGAGCCATCCCGCATACGGGCCTGCTGCACGATGACATCCACCGCCGCGGCGATCTGCTCCCGGATGGCCCGCACAGGGAGGTCCATCCCCGCCATGAGAACCATGGTCTCCAGGCGGGAGAGCATGTCCCGGGGGCTGTTGGCGTGACCTGTGGTCAGGGAGCCGTCGTGGCCGGTGTTCATGGCCTGGAGCATGTCCAGGGCCTCTCCGCCGCGGCACTCGCCGACCACGATGCGGTCGGGGCGCATGCGCAGGGCGTTGCGCACGAGGTCGCGGATGGTGATGGCCCCCCGCCCCTCCAGGTTGGGCGGGCGGGCCTCCAGCCGGACCACGTGGCGCTGGCCGAGGCGAAGCTCGGCCGCGTCCTCCACGGTGAGGATGCGGTCGGTGTCGGGCAGGTAGCTGCTGAGCACGTTGAGCAGGCTGGTCTTGCCGCTGCCGGTGCCGCCGGAGACCACGATGTTCTTGCGGAGCTTGACGCAGGCCGCGATGAAGTCGGCCGAATCCCGGGTGAGGGTGCCGAACCGGATCATGTCGTCGACCTTGAACGGCACCTTGGAGAACTTGCGGATGGTGATGCAGGGACCGATCAGGGAAAGGGGCGGGATGATGGCGTTGACGCGGGAGCCGTCGGGGAGCCGGGCGTCCACATAGGGCTGGCTCTCGTCGATGCGGCGGCCGATGGGCGACACGATGCGCTCGATCACCGCCTGGACCGAGGCGTCGTCCACGAAGGTCTTGTTGGTCTGGTAGATGATGCCCTCGCGCTCCACATAGACCTGGCTGTGGCCGTTGACCATGATCTCGGTGACGGTCTCGTCGGCCAGCAGATCCTCCAGGGGCCCCAGCGCCACCGCCTCGTCGAAGATCTCCTTGCGCAGCTCGGCGGGGGGGATCTCGCGGGGCAGCCGGGGCGCCACCTCCTGGATGATCTCCCCCAGCACGGCGCCGGCCCGGTCGCGCAGTTCGGCCTCGTTGGTCCGGCTGGCGGTGAGCCGCTTGAGGTCCAGGCGGTCGAGCAGCTCGGTGTGGATCTGCTTCTTGATCTGGCGGCGACGGTCGATCTCGGCCCGCCGGGTGTCGGTCATCTCGTCGTCGCGGGTCGCCCGGGGCCGGGCGGCGGCGGGCGCGGGCGCGGGCGCGGGGGCGGGGGATCCCTCCGCCGGCTTCCCCGACCCATTCCCGCCCGGCGCGGCCGACGGCGGCGGGACCGCCCCCTTGTGCAGACGGAGCACGTAGGTGCCGACCTGGACCGGCGCGCCCTCCTCGACCCGGGCCCGTCCCCGCACCCGGTCGCCCCCGACATACACTCCGGTCTCGCTGCCCAGATCCTCGATCCACATCCCGTCCCGGCTGTACGACAGCACCGCGTGCCGGTAGGAGATCGAGGGATCGGGCAGGACGAGCTTGTTGCGGCTGTCCGACCCCACCGAGTACACGCCCTCGACCAGGGGGAAGGTCTTGTCCGGCTTGTCGGGCCGGGAGATGGTGAGATTCATGACGTCGGCCATGGCGCGCTCCGGCTATTCGGGGACCGGATCCATGCCCACCGTGCGGCGGCGGATGATCCGCTGCCGCAGCTCGTTGAGCTCGGGGATCTTCTCCTCGAGCCGGTGGAAGTCGATGGCCCGGAGCTTGTCCCGTCCCAGAAATTCCGCGTCCTCGGGGTTGCGCAGGGTGAGGGTCATGCGGCCCTTGAGATGCTGGGCGAACACCAGCAGCTCCGCCTCCTCGGGGAACACCTCGAAGGTGACCGTGCTGTAGCCCCCGGCCCCGCCCCGCGCGGTGGTCATGCCGATCTGGGTGGCCAGGGTCTGCCCGGTGGCCAGCACGGTGACGTCCTGGAGAACGGTGAGGGTGACCGTCTCCAGCTCGCCGGGGAGGGTGCGCGAGGGCAGGTCGAACGTGCCCAGGATGTCCACCCGGTCGTTGGGCCGGACCAGTCCGCTCACCGCCGCGTCGCCGGAGATGGCCAGCGAGACCGCCCGAAGCTCCGGACGGACCATCTCGGCCAGGCCGCCCACGCCCGGCATGGGGACATCCACGGCGTGCCACATCAGCGGGTCCAGGCGGCGCAGGCCGAAAAGAAGGCGCTTGCCCTCGATCCGGGCCCAGTCCTCGGGGCGGAACACCTGCTCGCCCACGGCGGTCTCGAACACCGGCATCACCGCCACATCCTCGCGGCGAAGCATGGTGCCCACCGGAAGGTCACGGGAGGCCACCAGCACGTCGACCTCCTGGGCCCCCGCCCACAGGCGGGCCCGCTCGTCGCGCAGGTATTTCTGCGACATCAGGAAGGCCAGGGCCCCCACCACCAACGACACGATCAACACTACGCTCTGCTTCATGCGGCACGTTCCTCTGCTGAAATAAACCCTTTACTCTCGGACGGTTCCAGGACGGGTTCAAGCAGGAAAGGCTCGGAATCCGAAGGCGGGGCAGATTCCGGCGACGAAAACCACGCGGCCTGGCTTCCCGCCGACGTCATTCGGTCCGCGCCCCGCCCTGGCGGTGCACGCGGGTGACAACGGTCTCGCGGCCCTGCGCGGTGCAGGAGATGACGACGGTCTCGCCCCGGCGGACGTAGAGGGTGGCCCCGCCGGCGGGCGGCAGGGGGGCCACCCAGCCGTCGGCCCGCATGGCCGCGTCGGCCTGGGCGGCGGCCGCCTGCGGGTCCAGCCGGGTGCGGGCCATGTCCAGTCCGATGCGCCGGTCCGGATCGCGGACATAGAGGCCGGGGCGGCCGGCCACGGGGTCGGGCAGGCCATCGAGGCGGCGGCGGGTCTGGCCCGCCCGCAGCTTCTCGACATCGGCGCGGCTCTGGTCGATGCGGTAGACCAGCGTGCCCATGCCCTCCCGGGGGCTGAGCACCAGATAGCGGACCACCCGGCCGTCGAGGTCGGCCAGCCCCCAGCCCAGGTCGCCGCCGGGCAGAAACGCGGCCGGCGCGCCGAGACTCCGGTAGTAGGCCTCGAGGCCCCGCAGGGCGGCCTCGAGCGACCGGGCATCGCCATACACCGTGACCTCGGCCGGCCCGTTGGCCAGCTCCATGTTCGCCTGGTAGGCCACGGTCCAGCCCAGGCGGAAGGCGAGGTCGGTGGCGTTGCCCCGGCGGCCCCGGGCCATGAACACCCGGGCCGGGGACGGGGCGGCGGCCAGGACGAGGGCGGCGGCGGCGAGGAGGATGGCGCGGCGGGCGTTCATCAGTAGAGCCCCTGGGTCCACACGCTCCAGACCACGGCGTCCATGTCGATGCGCTCCGCCCGGTAGAACAGGTTGCGGACCACCGGAAGCACGGGAACCGGCGGCCCCACCGAGTGCGCCCGCACGAACCCGAAGGCTTCGACCAGCTCGGGGTCGGCGTCGGCCTCGGCGATGATGTTGCCCCCGCCGGCCACGGCGCGGATCTCGTCGGGACGGGCGTGGCTCAGCACCTCGCGGTGGATCAGGGCCGCGTCGCCGAGGATCCGGCCGTCGTCGCGGGTGTAGCGGGCCCCGTCGGGGCCGACCGTGACCCGGTCCAGGTAGACGGGGGGCACCGCGGGCTCCAGATAGGTGTCCTCCTTGGCGGCCAGAGCGGCCCCGGCGGTGGCGGCCTGGGTGACCCGGGTCTGGGCCTGGCCGAGAGCGGCGAGCTGGAGAATGCCCGAGACCAGCACGAGAACGGCGATCAGGCCGACCACGAACTCGGCCATGGCCTGCCCGGCCCGGCGGCGGATGCTCCTGGCTCTAGTGCGCACGGCGCGTCCCTCCCGATCCGCCGCCTCCGCCAGGGCCACTGGGGCGGCGGTAGCAGTCCTGGCGGTTGACCATCAGCCATTGCACGCCCTCCATCCGGAAGACCGGATTCTCCCAGGTCACGAGCTGCTGGGCGTACCAGTTGCCGGAGGGAAGCGCGTAGGGGCCGTACTGCATGTAGAGGGGCAGGTAGACCCGCACGAACTCCGCCCAGCCGGGACGGGTGCCCCCGGCGGGGGCGGACGAGGTGTCCACCGGAATCAGGTTGACCTCCCGGAAGGCGGGAAGGACCAGGCCAAACCGGTTCGGGCGGTCGCGGCCGTCGTCGGTGTCGAGATGGCCGAACGGCTTGCCCGCCGCCGTCCATTCCACCACGTCGGAGGTGGCGGCCCGGCCCAGGCGGGCGCTCCGGTTCTCCAGGCGCACCGCCGCGTCGGCCCCGGTATAGTTGTGCTCGCCCCGGATCTCGCCCGCCCACGGGAACCCGGGGCCGATCCGTCCCGTCCAGGAGCTCCAGCGGGCGGGGCGGTAGGTCGCCCAGTGCGCCTCCTGCTCCGCCACCTCGGACGGGATGTCCTGCTCGGCGAGGTCGGCCAGACGGCGGATCACCTCGGCCAGATCCCCGCTTCCCTGCAGTCCGGGGAGGCGGGACAGGGTGGTCACCCGCGAGATGCCGAGGCTGAAGAACTCGGAGTTGATGGGGGAGGGATCCACGATGACCGGCAGGGGGGGCCAGTCGAGCCAGCTCGTGTAGGTCTGGAGCTCGTCGTAGGCGTTGGACAGGAACCAGCACCAGCTCCGGGTCGAGATCGCGTCGTAGAAGCTCGGGTTGAGCAGCAGGTGGCTGCCCGTGTAGTCCACGTAGTAGTGGGGGTTGTCCACGGCCACGGCCAGGCCCTGGGAGGCGATGGCCTCGATCATGTCCGCGTAGTCGTCCCAGGAGGTGGCGGCGCCGTCCGGAGTATAGGCCGAGGGGAACCGGATGTTGTAGTCGGTGCGCACGGTGGCCGCGTGGTCGCGGAACTCCTGCGTGAACCGGGGGTTGACGAACATGCCGTTGTGCTTGGCCGCCTGCTGGGCCGCCACCACCCCCATCATCGGCCCCACGAAGGAGACCCGGGTCTGGAGGTCGCCCAGAGCCAGCGTATCGGCGAAGTCCTCCTCGCCGCGGAGCAGGGCCTCGGAGATGGCGATGGCCTGGGCCACGTTGAGATCCCCGATGAGGTTGAGCGACTGGCCCTGCCAGCGGGCGGCGGCCAGGGCGGCCGCGTCCCCGGCCACCCGGCTCCGCGACTTCAGGTGCAGGATCTTGTGGACGTCGAAGACCAGAAAGGCCACGAAGGCCAGCACCACCAGGGTCATGATGACGAACATCATGGTCTGGCCGGCGGAGCGGGCGTGCAGGCGGCGGGGGGCGCTCATTCGAGGTAGGTCTCCGCGTAGTTGGCCTGCCAGGCGCTGGTCACCACGTTCACGCTGTCGCCGGCGTAGAAGGCGCGGCGGAAGGGCATGGTGAGGGGCATCCGCTGGCGCACCCGCACCCCGACCAGGTTCTCCTCGTCGGTCACCGCCGAGAGCACGATGGTGTTCCAGTGCTCGTAGTTGAGGATGGCGAACTGGTCCTCCCAGCGCTCCGTGCCCAGGTACAGCGGGATGCGGGAGATCTCGGCCTGGGCCTGGGGCGACCGGGGGCTGCCGCGCAGGGCGAGGTTCCAGAGTGCCCCCACCCTCCACTCGCCCCAGCGCCCGTCATCCGCGGTCCGGAACTGCCGGGGGTCCGGCTCGATGAGCGGGCCGGCGTTGGCGATGGCCGCCGCCCGAACCGTCTTGTGGACCATGAAGTCGTTGAACCCCACCGCCCGCGCCCGGGCCCCGGCGGTGGCGGCGTGGTCGAGCACCTCCCGGCCCACGAACAGCAGGCCGATCTGCAGCAGGCCGAACAGCAGCAGGGCGGTGAGCAGGATGATGATCGCGGACTCGATGATCGCCTGTCCGGACCGTCGCCGCACTGCCGCCGCCCCGGCTGTCCCGGGAGGATGCTTTCTCGCCATCAGCATGGTGCCACCGCTCCAGCC
>PXDE01000410.1 GCA_003566475.1 PVC group bacterium
CGACCACCCGGGCAGCCCCCGGATGCTGTCGATGGCCCGCTGGCGGCTGGCCTGGAGCGCGGCCGAGGCGCCGTCGGCCCCGGCGGCGTCCGGCGCGGCGCCCGGCGGCGGCGCCGTGGGCCGGGCCACCGCCGCGATCCCGCCCAGCAGGGAGCGGGGGATCTCCATCTCCAGGGTCCGGACATCAACGCGCCCCGGAAACTCCAGCAGCACGAAGAACCACCGATCCGGATCGACGCCAAACGCGTTCGGCCGCACCCGGAAGGCCACCCCCCGGCGGAGCGGCCGGTCGCCGGCGTAGGTGAACAGCCGGGCCTGAGCGACCCGGGGGGTCGGGGAGAGGTTGGACGGCGGGCCCTCCATCTGGGCCCCGGCCCAGGCCTCGGCCCAGGCCCGCCATTCCTCGGGACGCTCCGGGGGCCGGGCCTCCGCCATGGCCTGCCGGAACTCCTCGGCCAGCACATGCGGCCGGGGCCACCGCTCGGGAAGCATGGGGCCAACGGCGGCCAGGGTCAGCCGTGCACCGTCCCGGTCCTCCCAGCGGCCCCGGAACTGGGCGGCGAACCAGTGATCGCGGGGGGCCATCATCTCGAACGTCTCCCCGGCCGGGTTGCGATAGGTATGGATCCGGGGCGGGGGCATGCCAACCGGCCGCGCCTCCGGCATCACCCTCAGGCGAAGGCCCTCCTCGGGCACATCGGCCTGGGCCCGGAAGGCCACCCGGCGTGGAGACTGGGCGGCGGCCTCGGCGCCGACAAGGGCCGCGGCGGTCAGGACCAGAACGCTGGACATGCGGGGCGTCATGGCCCGTACCCTACACCCATGGGGACGGCGGCGCACCCTCTCAATCCTCGGCGGGCGAGTCCGGACCCCAGATCAGGAGGTCCAGGCCGGCCCGGACCAGCACCTCCTCCCGCCAGTCGGTCTCGTTGCGCCAGTTGATCTCCGGCATCAGTTCGAGGTACACCCATCGCCGGTGGATGGGGCGGCGGTGGATGAACGACAGCCGGTAGCGCTCCACGGTGCCGCTCCCCCGCTTGCGTCCGAACACCGAGGCCCGGACCCCGGTGGCCCGCGAAGCCCCGCGCTCGCCGACCATCCGCCCGCGGTCCTCGGGCCGGAGCAGCCCGCGCAGGTGGCCCACCGCGAACGCCTGCTCCCACTCGACTCCGTCCGTGGCCTCGGTCCAGCGGACGGCCGAGGTGCTGCGCAGGATTACCGATTCCCCCACCCACCGGAACAGGCTGAGGCTGGTCACCTCGCCGAAGCCCTCGTCGGTGTCATAGAAGAACCGTTGCCTAGGCCGGATCTCGGTCTGGCCCACGTTCCACGTCGGTCCGGCGTCGATCCGGGCGTAGGCCACCGGGGGCAGGCGCCATTTCACGCCGGTGCTGGTGGAGACCCGGTCGCCCACCCATTGCAGCGCGATGACCACATCCGAATCCGACGGCGGGCGGTCCTGGTCGGGCAGCCGGTCGACCTCGTCCTGGGTGATGATCAGCCGCATGCGGTCCTCGATATTGGGCAGGTGGATGTCCGCGCTGAAGGAGGGGTCCACAGTCCGGGTCCGGTCGTGGTGCACCCCTACCTTGCCGTGCAGGCCCAGGCGGAAGGTGGAGGGCCGGGCGGCCGAGGGCTGGTCGAGCCCTTCCGCGAAGTAGGCGTCGGCCAGGCTGACCCGGGAGGAGAGGGAGGAGTAGGTCCAGTCATGGAAGGTGTCGGCGAGCCGTCCCCAGCGGGTCCGGGGGGACTCCCTCTCCTCAGACGCTTCCTCGCCTCGGGCGGGTGCGATGGCCAGTCCGCAGGCGAGGACGAGGGCACAGCCCCGTTGCCACCTCGGTCTCATGGAGGCGAGTATAGCCGTTGGGGCGGGGTTAGGGAATTGTGAAGGCATCCGTCTGGCGCTGAAGGGGGAGGGTTCAGGGGGCGGTGTGGCTATTGACGGCCGCTGGACCCCGCCGCAGCGGGGTTCAGCCGGATGGAGGGTGAGACGGCTGGCGTGATCCGGGATTCGCGATACGGGATGTGGGATGGATTCCAGTACCTCGCTGTCTGTGACAGCGAGGGCGCATGTGCGGCGCATGGCTGGAGGAAGGCTCGACCATGGCTTCTCTTCCGCCCAGACAGGCTCGTTCCATGCGCGGGCCGCTGTCACAGACAGCGGACTACTGAGCCCGCGCCCTCCCGGCCCGCTGTGCGAGCCTCCCGCCCCCGTGGCCCGGGCATCTTGCCCGGAGCCGAGCGAGGATTGGTCCCGTCTGGTCCATGAACAGTCTCTACTCCGACCATGGTCGTTTCGGGATCCGACCTCGCTCGGGCACGGGCTGGAAGCACCGTGCCACGCCGGGGGCATCCCGTTGACAAGCAGTGATTTGTAGGGGACAGCGTGCCATGGTGTCTCAGAGCAGCGCAGGCCGCTGGGCCGTTGAGCTCAGCCGGATGGGGGCCATGAGACGCCATGGCTGCACCCAACGTGTCCGACCTCTGTCCCGCGTCATCTCCTCCCGCATCCTCGGCCCGGAGCCGTTCTTCCTCGAAGACTCGGTCGAACGGCCGCCACAAGGGGGAAGCCCGGCGCGGGACCAGCCCAACGCCCTACTGCAACTTCCGTGAGCGCGTCTCAGAGCTGACCCATGCCACCGCAGTCCAGGACCGGAGGCCCGTCGGCCAGGCGACCTCCACGCCGCTTTGGCTTCCGCGGGACGGCGTGCGGACTCACGACGCCCCTGCGGCCGCATGGGCCGCAGGAGCGGTGAGAGGCGGTGGCGGCGAGGCTCAGCCGCCGTACAGCTCGGCCACCTTGTCCCAGTTGACCACGTTCCACCAGGCCGCGATGTAGTCGGGTCGCCGGTTCTGGTAGTGCAGGTAGTAGGCGTGCTCCCAGACGTCGAGTCCGAGGATGGGGGTGCCCTCGAGGCCGGCCACCGCCTGGCCCATGATCGGGTTGTCCTGGTTGGCGGTGGAGCCCACGGCCAGCGAGCCGTCGGCCTTCTTCACCAGCCAGGCCCAGCCGGACCCGAACCGGGTGGCCCCGGCCTTGGCGAAGGCGTCCTTGAAGGCGTCGAAGGAGCCGAAGGCCTGGTCGATGGCACCGGCCAGAGCGCCGCCGGGGGTGCCGCCCTTGCCCGGGCCCATGACCTGCCAGAAGAGGGTGTGGTTGACGTGCCCGCCGCCGTTGTTCCGGACCGCGCCGCGGATGGATTCCGGCACCGAAGCGAGGTCGCGGATCAGATCCTCCGCGCTCTTGGCGGCCAGCGCGTCCTGGTCCTGGAGGGCGGCGTTCAGGTTGTTGACATAAGCCGCGTGGTGCTTCCCATGGTGGATCTCCATGGTCCGGGCGTCGATATGCGGCTCGAGGGCGTTGGAGGCGTAAGGCAGGGGAGGAAGTTCGTGCGCCATGTCGGGTCTCCTTGCGGCTTGGGGGTTGCTGTGATCGGTAGACGTATACTAGGCCCGGGTACCTGCCATGTCCAGTGTGTGGCACGGCAGGCAGCGCTGAGGGGTCAGTGTTCAGGGTTCAGGGAGCCCGCATGAACCGCCGTAGTACAGCCGGATGAGGGGTAAGACGGCTGGGGCGATCCGACTTCGCCAGGGCGCTACGTCGGACAAGTTGCGGGATCCGGGAAACGGGATCCGCGAAGGGGCCCTGCGTTCCTCTGCGCCCTGTAGCGGCCGCTCGACTGAGTCTGCGAAGGAGAGCGGCTTCCGCCCACCGAGTCCGGCCTCTGTCCCGCGTCGTCCCCTCCCTCGTCCTCCGCCCGGAGCCGTTCTCCCTCGAAGACTCGGTCGAACGGCCGCCACAAGGGGGAGCCCACGTCGCATGGTCAGCGAAGAGCGACATCGCTGGCGGTGTCTCAAAGCATTCGTTAGCGCGAAGAACCTCGGCTCTTCAGCCCTGCATGTCGGGCTCGTCGAGCCCCGGCGCAAGCGTCGGCCAGCAGGCGGCGAGGCGGCGCTCCATGGTGTCCCAGTCGGGCACGCCGCTCACCGCGTCCAGCGCCTCCACGTTGAACGCCCCCACCGCACAGGCCCGGGCCAGGGACTCCCGAGGGCCATGACCCTTGACCATGGCGGCCAGAAAGCCCGCGATGGTGGCGTCGCCCGCCCCGGTGGTCCCGGCCACCCGGGTCTGGAAACAGGGCTGGGTCAGCTCCTGGCCCGTCCAGTCGGCCAGCCGATCCGGCCTGGCACGCCCGAAGTTCTGGAAGGCCGACGCACGGCCCGCCGCCTTCAGGTACAGGCCCCGGTGCCCGCATTTGATGACCACCACCGGCACCCCCCAGCCGATCAGGGTGTCGGCCAAGCGGCCCAGATCGCCGCGCGTGACTGCCTCCACGGGCCCGCCGGGCTGCGCGTCCATCCGGTCGAAGGCAGGGCGGTCGATCATAAACAGCAGCTCCTCCACGCTGGGCAGGAAAACGTCCACGAAGGGCAGGCAGCGCTTGAGGATCGCGGTCCAGTCGGCCTGGCCGGCGGGGGAGGCGGGGTCGGGGAAGACCATGTCGAGCGACACGGTCAGTCCGGCCTCCTTCACCCGCAGGAGCATCTGCTCCAGCTCCTGCCCCTCGCCCGCGATGAGTCTTCGGTGCAGCGGGGGATAGCCGAAGTGGAACAGGCGGGCGTCGTGGAGGTGGTCTCGGGTGACGTCGGCGGCCGAGAAGGTATCGTTGGTGCCGGCGCAGTGCAGGAACATCCGGTCGAGACCGGGCGGGCTGAGCACCACCGTATAGGAGCTGGCCTCGCCCGAGGCCAGGACCATGCCCTCGGCCAGGTGGTCGCCCTGGCGGCGCAGGCAGGCCAGGGTGGTCTGCCCGAGCAGGTCGTCGCCCACCCGGGAGAGCAGGCGTACGGGAACCCCCAGCCGGTGCAGGGCGAGTCCCGTGTTCGACACCGCGCCGCCCGTGGACACCGTGGCCGGTCCGATGGCGGTCAGCCGCCCCGGGGCCAGGAGCTGGTCCAGGCGGGCCCCGGTGTCCGGCAGTTCGGGAATGATGTCGAGGCAGATGTGCCCGGCGACCACGATTTCCGCAGGCGAACTCTTCATGGCATGCTCCGGTGGCTATGGCCCGTCATCTTCCACACCCGCCGGGCGGGCGTCCAGCCCGGAGCCGACGCCCTCGGGACGGAGCAGAGGCGGCCGGATCCATCGGGACGCCAGGTCCAGGCGCCGAGCACGAGGGCGGCATCCCGGGGGCCATGGGGCGGTGGCGAGTAGGTCCAGATCCGCAGGGCGGTCCATGCGACCAACACCAGCACGACCATGGCGACGCCCAGAATTCCGCGCCGGGCCCGGCTCATCCGGCGAGGGCCCCGGCCAGGAACACCGGCACCTCCATTTCCTCGGGGGACATCCCGCCGTGGGTGCCGATGAGGCCCGAGGGCTCGCGGCCGGGGATGGACAGCTCGCAGTGCCAGCCGTCGCGGAGGAGGATGAACCAGTCGCCCAGGCGGGCGCGGAAGGCCGGATGTTCCGGGCCCGGCCCGAACAGTCCGGCCGCCGCCAGCTCCTCGCCGGGGACGAGGAGCGCGCGGTCGCCGAAGACCTCGCGGGTGAGGTCGAGAAAGGCCGCCTCGCGGCCCGAGCGGACGAAGCAGGCGAGGTGGCGGGCGTCGCCGGCGGGCAGGGTGGCCTGGGTGGCCAGCCATCCGGGGTGCCGGACCGGATCCAGGGGCCGCGTGTCCACCAGGCCATGGTCGGCGGTGACGATGAGCCCCACGCCGCGGTTGGCCAGCCGGTCGTGCAGGCGGGCCAGACCCGCGTCGGCCCGCACCCGCTCGGCCGCCGCCTCGGGGGAGCTCACGCCGTGCTCGTGGCAGGCGGTGTCGTAGGCGGGCCAGTAGGCGTAGGCGAAGCCCGGGCCCGGCGAGCTGGCGAACCGGATGATGGACGCCTCCATCTCCTCCCAGGTGTCGCGGCCGATCCGGTGGTCCCAGTGGGCGCAGGCCATGGAGAAGGGGCTCCAGGGAATGCGGTCGGGGGCGATGAAGGTCCGGGGCTGGGTCATGGTGTCGGCCGGACAGGGGATCCGCAGCAGCTCGCGCCAGGGGTACGGATCCGGGGCGGCCTGCATGCCCAGCCGGGTGGTGCCCAGCAGCACGGTGGCGTTCAGGC
>PXDE01000316.1 GCA_003566475.1 PVC group bacterium
AGCGTCTGCGCGAAGCCTGGCCCGACCTTCGTGCTTCAGCCTGGCCGGGCGCCTGTGCCCCTCCAACACGGGAAAACGGCCAGGGAATCCGCCGGGCCTGGCTCGTCCCTACCCCGTTCCCATGGAGTCGGCCAGGAATGGCCGACCTACTGGCAGAACCCTCCATGGGGTGCCCTCCGCAGGGCCGGGCGGGGGGCATGCGGGCGCGGGGAATGCGTGCGCGGCGGGATCCACGACGGACATCCACCCATCCACCCGGAATCCGGCAATTGACACCGACCAGGCCTGCTGCGACCCCTCCGGGGTCGACCCCATTCTGTGGCACGAAGTCCGGGGGTGTCGCTCCGCTTACCCCCGGCTAATGGCCTTTGCACCCCTCCGGGGTGGCCGGAACCTATGCGACCCCGGAGGGGTCGAAGCGATTAGCCGGGGGTCGAGCCACGCGACACCCCCGGAACCCGTTCCCTTTGACGACCGACCCCGGAGGGGTCGCAGCAGCGTTGTCCTGCATAAGGGCCTTCCGGCTCAGTAGCTGTCCGTCAGGCTCCAGACCTCCACCTGCTTCTTGAACGCCGCTGCGGTCAGCTTGCGGTCGGGATGGCAGAGGATCTCGCGGGTTTCGCCGGCCTGGAGGTGGAAGAAGTTGTCGGACCAGCGGGCGTCGGCGCTGGCCAGACCCAGGCGCACCCACAAGGCCGGGCGCCTAGCGGTGACGGCGACGGTGTAGGCATGGTCGCCCGTCGGCGCCGCTGTCCAGGTCAGCTCCGGGGCGTCGAGTTCCAGGTGCTTGGGCTTGCGGAAGTGGACGAGGTTGCGGGAGACCGCCGTCCGGCCCTTGCGCAGTTCGAGCCACACCAGGAGGTCGCGCGGGCCATGCCGGGCCAGCGCGTCCGCGCAGTCCACGTCGGCCACCCGGGTGTTGCCCGGGGCCAGGTCCAGGCGCTTGCGGCCCTTTGCCACCGGCGCTCCGTTGGCCCGGGTCAGCGTCCACACCACCTCGGCCTTCACCGGCGCCGCCGTGTCGTTGGTGGCGTGGACCTCCACCACCCCGTCGGCCTCGCGCTCGACCCCCGACACCAGCAGCGGCGCGTAGAACCGCCGGGCCTCGTAGTGCAGGGCCTTCCAGCGGCCATGGAAGTCGATCGAGGACCAGCTCGCCACCGGCCAGCAGTCGTTGAGCTGCCAGTAGATCGACCCCATGGTCCGGGGCTGGTTCCGCCGCCAGTGCTCGACCGCGACCTTGATCCCCAGCGACTGAAGAACCTGGCTCATCCAAAGAAGCTGGTCGAAGTCCCTGGGCATGCGGAACCACTGGAGCATGGTGGTCATGATCGCGTCGTTGCCGATCCCGCTGCGCTGATGCAGTTCCATGACGTAGCTGGTGATGTTCCGGTCGGCCGGCGTGGTGTAGCCGTGCGTGGTCTTCGGCTCGGGGAACGACTGGAACCCGAACTCGCTCACGAACCGGTGGCGGGTGGTGCGGTACCACTCGAAGGGCTGGCGCCCGTGCCAGACCGACCACAGGTGCGCGTCGCCGCTCTCCGGATCCTGGGCGTCCTTACGCCTATTCTCGCCCGGGGTGTGGGCGCTACTCGGGATGTAGTCGGTGTCCGGGGCGTGCGCCGCCACCACCGAGGGCAGCAGGTCGTCGAACAGCTTCTCGTAGTCGCTCCAGGCCATCTGCCGCCCGGTCCATTCCGGCCCCACCAGCCCCTGCTCGAGCTCGTTGTTGCCGCACCACAGGGCGAGGCAGGCGTGATGCCGGATGCGCCTCACGTTGTCCTCCGCCTCGTGGCGCACCGAGGCCAGGAACTCGGGGTCGAACGCCGGATACCCGCTGCACGCGAACATGAAGTCCTGCCACACCAGCAGGCCCAGCTCGTCGCAGAGGTCGAAGAACCCGTCCTCCGGATACAGCCCGCCGCCCCAGACCCGGACCAGGTTCATGTTCGCGTCGGCGGCCGACTGGAGCAGATCGCGGGTGCGGGCGGGGGTCATGCGGCTGAGGATGGCGTCGGCCGGAATCCAGTTGGCCCCCTTGGTGAAGAAGGCCTGGCCGTTGACCTCGAAGTGGAAGGTCCGTCCCTTCCCGTCGCGCTTCTGGACCAGCCGGACGGTGCGGAATCCGACCCGGCGCGTCCAGGCGTCCTCGACCGCGCCGTCCGGACCGCGCAGCTCGACCTCGAGATCGTACAGCGGCTGCTTGCCCATACCGTTGGGCCACCACAGGTCGGGATTGGCCAGGGCGAGCTTGAGCGAGGCCTTGCCGCCGTCGCCCACGGCGACCTCCCGCTCGGCCGCCACCTTGCCCTGGCGACGCAGCCGGGCCCGCACCGTCCGCGGTTCCCCGTCCAGGGATTGGACGGAAACGTCCAGGGATTGGACGGCCCGCCTGGCGGTGACCTTCTGGCGCGGATGCACCTCGGCGAGGCGGGCCCCGCTCCAGGCCACGATCTCCAGCGGACGCCAGATGCCGCAGGTGACCAGGGTCGGCCCCCAGTCCCAGCCGAAGTTGCAGGGCTCCTTGCGCACGTAGGCGCGGTGGCGGACCTCGCGCGGCCCGCCCCACGAGGGCATGGGCCGCTTGGCCGCCTTGGCCCGGATATAGGGGAGGACGGAATCGAACTCCACCTCGATCTCGTTATCCCCGGGCTTCAGCACGGACCTGAGATCCCAGGTCCAGGTCCGGAACATGTTGTCGGTGTGGCCCAGCTCCTCGCCGTTGACCCGCACGGTGGCGAAGGTGTCGAGGCCATGGGCGACCAGATCGACCCTGGCGTGCGCGAGCAGGGCGGCGGTCGCCCGGAAGGTGCGGCGGTACACCCAGCCCTGCTCGCCGATCCAGCCCAGATGCTCCTCGTGGTCGCGATAGAAGGGATCGGGGATCTTGCGGGCGCGGAGCAGATCGTGGTGGATGCAGCCCGGCACGGTGGCGGCGAGGGTTTCGGTCTGGTCGGCCCGGCGCGCGGTCCAGCGGCCGGAGAGGTCGAGCACGGTCGGCATGGAAATCTCCTGAAGGAATCGGACGCCCCTTTTAGCCGCACGGGTACGGCCGTGAAAGCACGAACCCGTGGTTCCGGCGCACGGCCAGGAGCCTTCTTCCACATGAACTAGGTCGGAACCACGTGTCTCCTGACCCACTCCGTGAATGCATCCCGTGCGAACGCTCCCGAAGCGAGGCGCAGGATCGCCTGTTCCTGTTCGTCTATGTCACCCAGCAGCTCGCAGCCGTTCAGCAGGAGAAAGATCTCCATCGCGGCATGACCTACGCGCTTGTTCCCATCCAGGAATGGGTGGTTCATCACCAGCGAGAAACACAGAGCCGAGGCCTTCTCGATCAGGCCCGTATAGAGGTCCACCCCGCCGAATGCGGCGTGCGGTTGACGGATGGCCGATTCGAGAGCACCGAGGTCGCGGATCCCCATGGCCCCGCCGGTGTCGGCGATCAGGCGCTCATGCAGGTCGATCACCTCGGCGAGGGAGAGGAACCGCATCAGGCCAGCCGGCGATAGAGATCCCGGTTCTTGGCCAGAACTCGGCGGGCGGCTCGCTCGAAATCAGGAGCGGGCCGGTCCAGGAGGTCGTCGATGGACGCCCGCAGGAGCTGCTCCGCATCCAGTCCGGCGCGTTCCGCCTTTTCGCGTAGCGCGGCGGCCTTCGCATCGTCGATCTGCACGGTCAAGACTGTCACGGTGCTCCTCCGGGGTGGTGGCATAAATCTAGCCCAGAGCGAGGAGCGGATCAATCCGATCATGGTGAACGCGCGCAGGGCTTGCCGAACGGGAAAGACCATGCGAAGGAGGGGGCTATGGATGCAGACCCGGAGATCGTGGTCGAGTATGGGTTTGACGGCGGCACGCCGGCCCGGGTGGAGAGGCTCGGCCCCCGCCGGTTCCGGCTGGAGCCCCATGCCTGCCGGCCCGGCCCGCAATGGTTTCACCTCTGCGTCCAGGTCCGGGCGGATGCCGCCGGGCCGGTCACCCTCGAGATCGACTGGCCGCCGGGCCTCTGCAGGGAGGATCTTCCTCCCGGCCTGTCGGAGGAGGAGATCCACCGCCGAACCGACTACGACTCCTTCGCCCGGGTGCTGCCGGCATGTTGCGTGTGCCGCCACGAAAACGGGGCCTGGGAACCGGTCGGAGGCGTATCCGTGGACGGCGACCGGGTCACGGCGTCGCTAGAGGTGAGGAAGGGCGTCACCGAGTTCGCCACCCAGATGCCCTACCGCTGGGCGGACCTGGAGGCGCTGCTCGCCCAGGTCCGGCAGGTCCGGCCGGACGCGCTGCGGGTCATCGGCGCATCGCAGGCCGGGCTTCCCATCCACGCGGTGACGCTTGGCCGCCGCGCCGACGCCCCGACGGTTCATCTCCAGGCCTACCAGCACGCCACCGAGTTCACGGGCCCCCACGTCGCCGACGCGCTGATCCGCCACGCCCTGGCCCATCCGGACGCGCCCGGCGAGCTGAAGCTCCAGGTGGTGCCGGTGGTGGATGTGGACGCGCTGTTCTATGGCATGCCGCTGGTGCTTCAGGACGCCGTCACCACCAGCGTCCGGCGGGTCAACATCAACCGCTGCTGGGACGACCGGTCCTGGCCGGAGGTGGCGGCGGTCGAGGATCTGATCCTCGAACGTCGGCGCGAAGGCGCGAGGTTTGTGGCCGGGCTCGATTTCCATAACGGCTGGTGGAAGGCCCAGGCCAGCGGCGCCTGCTATACGGTGCTGGATCCGGAGGAGGCGGGCCCGGAACTCGATGCCCGGCAGCGGCGCCTCGTGGAGCATCTCCTGGCCTCAACCGACCACGAACGACCCGGGACCACCTGGTGCCACAAGGTCGAGGGCACCTTCAGCCGCTGGTTCCACCGCGCCACCGGAGGCCTGGGGCATACCGTGGAGTTCTCGCGTCACCTGTGGTGGAACCGGGCCCGCCAGGCCTACGAGCCGGCCCGCCCCCATCACCCGGCCGCCTACGCCCGCGACCTGCTGGCCGCCTTGCGGGCCTACGACTGGTCCTGAACGACGGGCGTCTCGACCGTGGTCTTGGAGCCGTCGTCTTGGAGAAACCGGTAGCGGACCCCATCCGGACCGACGGTTCTTGCCTGGAACGTGGCCTCGCCGACCCGCGTCACCAGATCCACCAGCGCATGGTAGGCCGGCCGGGGCCGCCAGGCCTCGGGATCGGTGTCGTCCACCAGACCGAACCCCCGGGCGACCAGGCGCCACCAGTAGACCCGCTCGACCATGCCGCTGGTCAGGGCCTGCACCAGGTAGCGCACCAGGTAGTCGGCATAGGTCGCCTCGTCCACGGACGGGCCGCCGATGACCTGGCCCGGATACAGGTAGGGCGACCCGATGGGCGACCACACGCCACCGTCCGCGAGCGGCCAGTTGGTCTCGGTGATCACCACCCCGTCCCCGCGCACCCGGGTCGAGGTCGCGGCGAGAGCCCGGGCCAGGGCGCACTTGCCCACGAGGTCCAGGCCGTGCTGCCGACCCTCGGGGGGGCCGCGCCGGTCCACATACAGGTGGAGAGACAGCGCGTCCAGCGGCCGGGTCCGGTCCAGGGCGTTGAGGAACCCCAGCATGCGGTGGTACTCGAAGTCGATCGACGCCGGCCCCAGGAGCCGGAGCGAGGGGAAGTCGGCGTGTCGATCAAGCACCGGCTGGGTTAGCGCGGCGTACTCGCGTGGCGTCCAGAGGCCCCATTTCACGCGGTTCACGGCATGGCCAATCTCCAGTTCGGTCGCCAGTTCCCCCGCTCCACCCTCGATCACCCGGTTCACGAACCCGCGCCATCGGCCGGGGTCCAGCACGGCCCGGCGGTCCTGAACCAGCGCCACCGCCATGGGATGCCCATCGGCGTGGAGCCGCTTCAGCGCGGCCAGGCCGAAGTCCCAGGCCGCCTCGTCCTCGTGATGGTAGAAGCGAAGGAGCACCGGAACCGGCCCCAGGGGCTTCAGCAGTTCGCGCTCCCGGTCGAGGGTGTCGGGGCGGGCAGTCAGGGCGAGGCCTGTCCGGCCCTTCATGTCCACGGGCTGGGAGAACGCCTGGGCGCGCAGGGACCGGTAGCGGGGCCAGGCGCTGGGCAGCGCGGCCAGGGTC
>PXDE01000135.1 GCA_003566475.1 PVC group bacterium
CCATGGCCGGCCGGGCCGTCGATCCGGGCACCCCAAACTTTACAGGCGGGGGTTCGACGGGCAGCCTGTTCCAGATGGAAGGGACAATCTGGAGCGAAGTCCGCCGCAGGCCCGGCGGGTGGCGGTTGGCCAAGGAGCCGGGACCATGACCATCGCCCTCCTCCTTGCCCTGGGGGTGGCGGTGGCGGGCTGTCTGGCTCTGGACCGCCGGGGCGTGATGTACGCGCGTGCGGCGGCGCTGGCCCTGCTGGTGGTGATGGCCGCCGTCTCCGTGCGGGCCCTCTTCCGGTCGCCCGATGCCCGGCTCCTGAGGCAGGCTCTGGATGTCCACGAGGCGCTCGGGGCAGGAGCCGGGGCTACCGCCGCCGAGTTCCGGACGGGCCCCGGGCCGGTGGTCGTGCTGGACCCGCCAATGGGAGCGCTGGCGGAGAAGGCGCGGACGGCGCGGCTCCGGGGCCTTCGGGCTTCTCTGCCGGGCCTGGCCGTGGAGCAGGCCGACCTTGTGGGACTCCCGGTCCACCTTCAGGCGGACCTCACGGGGGCCGAGGTTCCGCCGGAAGTGCTGGACCATATCCATCGGCGTCATCCCGACCTTTCCGTGGTGGTGTCCTTCGTGGGCGCCAGCGACCGGCTCCAGCGGCTTCCCTTCCCGCTCGTCGCCTTTCCGGCCCCATTCGACGAACTGGCGGACACGCTGCTTCGCCGTGGAGGGGCGGCCGCCCTGATCTCCCCCCGCGAGACGGACGGGCCCGAGGCCGGCCCCCCCTCCCCGGGGCGGGATCCGAACCACTTCTTCGCCTCGCACTACGAGGTCCGCCGTTCCCCCGTCTGGAGTTCCCCACAAGGAGGCCGTCATGAGACCGCTCCCCTTCCGCCGTGACCGTTCTGGTTTCAGTCTGATTGAGATGATCGTGGTGGTGGCCATCCTCATCATCCTGCTCGCCTTGCTCACGCCCACCCTGACCCACGCCCTGGAGCGGGCCCGGCTGGCTCAGTGCTCGGCCAATCTCCGGGCGATCCAGGCCGCGGTGATGCAATTGGCGGAGGACAACGATGGCATCATCGTCCCGCTGGACATCCGGCCGTGGAACCTTCAGGAACCCTACCAGGCGACGCGTCTGGGGAGCTGGGCCCACCGCTGGTCGTCCACCCTGATGAAGGAGGGATACTTGCCATTGGTGCCGTTCAGCGACGATCCGGACGTCATGCCGCCGCGGGGGACCAGCGTCTTCCGGTGTCCGTCGGGAACCTACGAATACGTGGGGGAGGCCTCCTCCTCCTGGGATCCGGTGGGGAAGGGGGCGGAGCGGGTCGCCTACACGCATGATACCGCCGTGCACGGTCCCAGCTCGGCAAGCACCTCGGTCACCTACGTCTACTACCCGGTCTGGTACGGCACCAACGGGGCCTCCTTCTTCGTCGGCCGGCACTACACCGCGCGGAACCCCGGGGACACCGGCGGCAACAAGACTCCCACCTACATTCTGGACACCGCCATGCGAAGCCCGTCTTCGCTCATCACGTTCCTCGACGGGCGCTTCACCCACAACTCCCAGCAGCACGCCTTTTCGCGGGTCAACGCCCGTCACATGCGCAGCACGGTCACCAACTGCGCCTTCGCCGACGGCCACGTGGCCGCGTTCCGGACCGACGAGCTGCCCGGCGTCAACAACTCCGATGCCAACCTCTACCCCTCGTTCCGTCGGTAGATTGTCTCCTCCCCTCCGGCTCTGACGCGCTTCGAATCCTGGCCTGAGCCCGTCGACGGCAGATGCCGCCGGCGCGTGCCCGCGACGGCTCCGGGAGCGCCATGGCTGGCAATCACGACATTCGCTTTACCAACCGCGCCAGCCCGGGTAAGGTGTCCTTCCATGCTCACCGGTCGCCCACTCCATTCATGATCGCGTCTCCGTCCAGGCGGCGTCCCCGTGTCGAGACGGGTGGAATCCGGCGACGTCGGACCGGGCTGTCGCTCGCGCTGGCGGGAGGTCTGCTCCTCGTGGGCTGCCGTCAGGAATCCGGCTCGGGTCCGGGTGCCGACGGGCAGGTGATCTCGCGCTACGACCGGTTTCTGGCCGAACGCGTGCTGGGGGCCCGGCTTGGCGAGGAGGCCGCCGCGCTCGCGGGGGATGCTCCGGGCCCGGTGCTGGTGGTGCTGACCACCCAGCAGGATCCCCTGCTCGAACGGCGGTGGAACGTCGTGATGGACGCCATGCGAAAGGCCCCCGCCTTCGCCGGGCGCGCCATGGTGATCCATGACGTGGCCGACCGGTCTCCCTACGACCTTATGCGGGACGGCGACGAGCCGCTGGTCGCGGCCCACCTGGCCCAGGCCCTGGAGACGGCGCCGGCTGCGGCGGTGATGCTCTCGCTGATGGGACTGCCCGAATCCCCTCCGGAGACGCCACTATCCGTGCCGTTCCTGGTGTACGATGGCCGGGCCCTGCCCCGGCTCGACGACCACCCCGCCCGCGACCTCGCCCGGACGCTCGTCGCCCCCCGTCCCGGCATCGACTTCCAGACCGTTCAGGACCATCTGGCCCGCGAGGCCGACGCCTTCGACCGGTACTTTCTGGTTTCACGAGCGGGAACCGATTCCACCCCCCGACCCATTCCATGATCTGGCTGCTGATCCTTCTCCTCGCCGCCGCGGTGGGCGCGGCTGTGTTTGCGGCGCGTCAGGGCAAGCCCGGTGCCCTGCCGGCGGCGCTGGTCCTGCTCGTGCTGCTGGCGGTGGCGGGCGGGCGGGCCGCCTTCCGGTCGCCGGACCGGGTCCATGCCCGGCAGACGCTGGACTCCTATCACGCCGTGGGGGTCGGTCTGGGCGAGCTGGCCCGCGAGGTCCGCCGAGGGGACGGCCCCGTGGTCCTGGTGGACCTTCCGCCCGACGGATCCCCGTTTGCCGCCGACGCCCGGGCGCGTCGGCGACGCGGGGTGGAGGAGGGCCTGGGACGCATTCCGCTGGTCGATCTGGATCGAACCGGGCTGTCGCCCGGCATCTGGGTCGATGTCGCCGAGGACGAGTTCCCACGCGCGCTCATGGCCCACGTCTGGGAGCGCCACCCCGACGCCGGCGCCATCGTGTCGGTGGTGGGGGCGCCGCCGAACCTGCCCCGGCGCGAGATCCCCCTCGTCGCCTACCCCGCCCCCCCGGAGGCGGACGTGCGGGCGCGCCTACTCGGCCAGGGGGGGGTGGCCGCGCTGGTGTCCCATGCCCCGCCGTCCCGCGACGGGCCGGAGCCCCTGGCCCCCATCCGTGACCCACGTGACTTCTTCCGATCCCGGTATATCGTAGAACGTTCCCCGCACTGGCCGGGAGCATCAGGAGACACGCCATGACGAACCCAACCCACCCCGCCCTGCGGGCACCCCTCCGAGGAGGGGAGACCCGCCCCGCCGCGGGCCGCCGCGGCTTCAGCCTCATCGAGATGATCGTGGTGGTGGCCATCATCATCATCCTGCTCGCCCTGCTGGTCCCCACCCTCTCCCACGCCATGGAGCGGGCACGTCTGCTCAAATGTTCGGCCAACCTTCGGACCATCCAGGCCGCGACCATGCAGTTCGCCGAGGACCACGACGACATGATGCCGCCCAGCGACGTGAGGCCCTGGGCCTATCACGCGAGCATCCGCGACCAGATGCAGGAAGATCCAGTCCATCGCTGGTGGCACCGGTGGTCGTCGATTCTCATGAAGACCGGCCACATCGATCCGGCCACGGTGCCCATGGGAGGGCCCATTCAGGGGTGGCCGTTCGGAAGCAGCGGAGAGGAGGCGGACCAGCTTCCGGTCCGCGGCCAGAGCCCCTTCATCTGCCCCTCCGGCACCTGGGAGTATGAGGGGCCCGGCCATGAAGGCGGCAGCAATCACTGGAATCCGATCGCCAACAAGGCTGACAAGCAGTTCTACGCCATTGGGGACGAACCGCACGGGGATCAGCAGCTCAACCCCCAGGTCGTGTACGTTCACTACCCCGTCCACTACGGTTGCAACGGCTCCAACGCCAGTTCCGCCTACGCCATGGAGCGCACCCCCAGCGGGGGCCAGCCCCGGCTGGTGTACACCGGCTCGTTCCAGAACCCGTCCGCCCTGATCATCTATTATGACGGCCGGTTCAATCACAACCGGACGTCGATCGGCCGCGTGGCCGCCCGACATATGAATCGGACCATGGCCAACTTCTCCTTCGCCGACGGACATGTGCGGGCCTTCGACGTGCGGGATCTCCCCTCGCTGGGGGTGGCCGATCAGAGCCTGTATCCGAACTGGCGCCGCTGAGGCCTTCCGCCTATGCTGCGCGAATGATCTCATCCGACGACTTCTTCCGCGACGGCGGCCTGGTGGTGCGGGGACTCCTCTCCGGGTCCGAACTCAACACCATCCGCGACCACGCGCGGCGACTCCAGGACCAGGTCCGCCGCGATCTTCCTCGGGGCACCCGCTACTGGGACGGCCCGGGGGTCCGGGGGGACGACATCTCGCCGGAGCGCAAGCCCGACTGCACCTGGGGCGTCAACGAGATCGACCGGCCCGAGCTGTTCGATCCCGTTCTGGTGAACGTGCTGGGCCGACCCAGGGTGCTCGAAGCCATGGAGTCGCTGCTGGGGCCGGAGATCCGGGTGTGGGGCATCAAAATGCTCTGGGCGCCTCGGCTCACCTCCTACGACCTCCACTGGCACCGCGACCAGGTGAAGCGCGACCTTTACGATTTCGTGCATCACAAGCCGGCCGCCCAGGACCACATCCAGTTCAATCTGGCTCTGGAGCCCGACGACAGCTTTATCTGGGTTCCGGGATCGCACCGCCGTCCGCTCACCTCCCGGGAATGGGACGCCCTGTCCGAGCGGCCGCCCCCCGACCTCCCCGGCCAGCAGGTGGCCGAGCTGGGGCCGGGCGACGCGGTGTTCATGGACGCCCATGCCCTGCACCGGGGCCGCTGCCCGGCCGGGGCGCCCCGTCTCAGCCTGCATTACTCCGCCCAGGCTCAGTGGGTTCCCTTCAAAGCCTGGGACAGGGCGGATTTCCACGACTGGATCACCTCCGAGCCCTTCCTGTCCCGGCTCGACCCCCCGGTGCGGCGGATGTACGAGCGCATGGCCGAGGCCGAGACCACCGACGACTCCATGTCGTTCCTCAAGGCCGAGGCGGCCCGGCACGGATGGTCGCCGGCCGGGGGCTGAGCCCCTGTCGGAGCGGCCCCCCGCACTGCTCCGAGACATCGCCTTGTCGCAGATCCGGCTTGCCGCGTACGGTCACGCGGACGCCCCCGCAAGGAGTCCGCTGTTCCCGCCCTGCGGGACGGGCCGCACGTGAGCCGGGCCTTCTGCTTTGAGACACCATCCGACGGTATTTCTCGCAAACCCCTGCACGCCAACAGCATGGTCCCGACGTGGCACGCGGGGCGCCTGCCCCCGTGTCTTGCCCCCAAGACAGGCCGTCGGCCCCGAGAGCCCTACGGAGCCGCCCGAAGGATCTCAGGAGGCACGGGGGGAGGCCCCCCCGTGCCACGGGAAAGCCGCCCCACATCCCACGACTTGTCCGACGTAGCGTCCTCGCGAAGTCGGATCGCACATCCCACAGCACGCCAGCCGTCTCACCCCTCACCCGGCTGAACCCCGCAGTTCAGCGGCCTGCACTGCCCCCTGACCCCTCCTGCCCCGGGGAGCCGTTCCCGCGCTTGCCTTCCCCTCCGTTTTCCTGTACCCATGTGCCCAAACAGGAGGAATGCCGCACCATGAGAAAGACCCTGACCGCCGTTCTCGGGCTGATCGCCGCGCTCTCGCTCCCCGCCACCGCCACCCAGGTGGGGCTGTTCGCCTCGTTCTACGAGACCGACGAGTTCTCGGACACGTTCGGCTTCGGGTTCCGCACCCAGAAGGAGCTGGTCGACACCGTGTTCGGCGACATCCGGGCCACCTACTACCGGGACCTCACCCGCAAGGTCGACGGCGGACGGGGCGACCTTCCCCGCCTGCCTTTCGATGTCGAGGACATCGTGATCGAGGCCGGCCTGTCCTGGGCGTTCTTCGCCACCCCCACGCTGCACGCCTACATCGGCGGGGGCGGCAGCTACCATGTGCTGAGCGCGGACGGGAC
>PXDE01000480.1 GCA_003566475.1 PVC group bacterium
ATGGCCGTGGGGCTGATCTTCCACCACGCAGGCACTGTGCACGCGCCCTCGTCCCGCCCTGCGGGAACAGCGAGGTACTGGCATGCATCCCGCATCGCGTATCCCGCATCCCGTATCCCACATCGCGCCAGCCGTCTCACCCTTCATCCGGCCGAGCCCAACGGGCCAGCGGCGGCGACTGACCACCGACCCCTTCCTCTGAACCCTGAACCCTGAACCCTCCTCACCGTTGCGCCGGGGGCGGCGGGTGGCGTAGGATGCGGGCATGAACCCTACTGCGGACACCTCCTTCTGGCGCGTCCTGTGGGACGGGGTGGCCGCCAGCGTGGCCGCCGCCGACGCGGTGGCGGTGGGCGTGGTGGTGGTGGTGATGCTGATCGGCCTGAAGCACGGGCTGGCCGGGGAGCTGGCCCGCATCGGCGCCCTGGCCGCCGCCCTCGCCTGCGCCTGGTTCTTCGCCACCCCCGTGGCCGACTGGATGACCGAACACACCCGCCTGGCCCCGGAGGCCGCCCGGGCCACCGCGTTCGTGGGCATCGCCCTCATCGCCTGGCTGGTGGCCGGGCTGGTCCGGTTCGGCCTGCGGAACCTGCTCGAACTCCAGTTCAAGGGCGGCCTGAACCGGGTGGGCGGGCTCCTCCTGGGCGCGGTCAAGGGCGTGGCCATCGTCTACATCGTGGGGGCGGCCCTGCTGCTGGTCCCGGCCTTCCGCGAGCCGGACGGCTGGCTGGTGACCTCGACGAGCGGCGGCTGGATCCTCCGCACCTTCCCCGACCTCTACGCCCGCACCCTGGAGACGTTCCCCGAGCTGAAGAGCCCGGTCATCGAGGAGGCGTTCGGTCCGCCCGGCGCGAATGGTCCCGAGGGCGATCTTCCGCCCGAGGCCCCGAACGCCCCTCCCCGCTGGTAGATCCCATGCCCGGGATCATCACCAAGAACTCGATCGACCAGGTCCGGCATGCCTCCGACATCGTGGATGTGGTCGGGGCCTATGTGGAACTCCAGCGGGCCGGCTCCTCGTGGAAGGCCCGCTGTCCGTTCCACGACGAGCGGACGCCATCCTTCCATGTCAATCCGGCCCGGCAGGCGTTCCACTGCTTCGGCTGCGGAGCGGGCGGCGACGTGTTCGGCTTCGTGATGCAGCGGGAGGGGGTCGACTTCCCCACCGCCGTCCGTCTGCTCGCCCACCGCGTGGGGATCGAGCTTCAGTTCGAGGCGGGCCGGGGCGACGGCAACGCCGATGACCGCGGCATCAAGGAGGACCTCTACCGGCTCCACGAGCTGGCGGCGGCGTTTCTTGTGGACCGGCTATGGAAGGGGGCCGACGCCCGGGTCGCCCGCGAATACCTCGAGTCGCGCGACATCCCGGCCGCCGCCGCCCGCGACTGGGGGCTGGGCTTCTCGCCGGACGCCTGGGAATTCCTGCTGGGCTGGGCCCGCCGACAGGGGTTCCCCGACCCCGTGCTGGCCGCCTCCGGCCTGTTCTCCGAACGCGAGGGCCGTGGCTTCTACGACCGGTTCCGGGGCCGCCTGCTCTTCCCCATCTGGGACGAGCTGGCCCGGGTGGTGGCGTTCAGCGGGCGGCTGCTCGACCCCGAGGCCAAGGCGGCCAAATACGTCAACAGCCCCGAGACGCCCCTGTTCCACAAGGGCCGGATCCTCTACGCCATGAACCGCGCCCGCCAGGCCATCACCAAGCGGCGGCAGGCCCTGATCTGCGAAGGCCAGATCGACGTGCTCCGCTGCCATCTCGGGGGGTTCGACTGGGCGGTGGCCCCGCAGGGGACGGCGCTCACCCCCGACCACGCCCGCATCCTCGGCCGGTTCGCGGATGAGGCCCTGCTGGTGTTCGACGCCGACGCGGCCGGCATCAAGGCCGCCGTCCGGAGCGCGGGTCTGCTGCTCGCCGCCGACATGGGGGTCAAGGCGGTGACCCTCCCCCCCGGCGAGGATCCGGACTCGCTCATCCGGGGTCAGGGCCCGGACGCCTTCCGGGCCTGTCTTGACGCGGCGGGGTCCATCGCCGCCTTCGCGGCCCGCCACCTCGAGGAGGGGCCGGGCGACGACATCCCCAAGATCCACACCATTCTCGACCTCATCAACCAGGCCCCCAGCGCGGTGCGCCGGGACCATCTCCTAAGCGAAGCGGCCGAGGCGCTGGGGGTGCGCGAGTCCAGTCTCCGGGCCGACCTCCGCGCCCGCAGCCACCCCGCCCGACCTCCGGTCGCCCGGCCGGAACCTGTCGAGGCCCGGCCCGCCCTCCACGAATCGGAACGGGCCCTGCTCCACCACTACGTGGCCTACCCGGAGGCCCGGCCGTTCATCGAAGACTACATCCAGCCCTTCCATTTCCGCGACGCCAAGGCCGACCGGCTCTACCGCCAGCTCACCCGGCACGAGCCGGGTCAGGACGAGGACATGATGCCCGCCCTGCGGGACGACCCCGACATGCTGGCCTTCGCGGCCGCCTTCCAGGTGCTCGATCCCCCGCCGCTGACCGCGGGGACCACCCCCGAGTCCGCCGCCCAGGAGCTGGTTCTGCGTTTGCTCATCCGCCACATCGACCAGGAGCGGGCCCGGCTCCGGGAGCTTCGGGATCAGGCCCCGCCCGAGCAGCGGGCCGAGTTCGAGGAGCAGATCGCCCACCACACCGAGGACATCCTCCACCTGCGCGAGGGCTGGGACCGGGCGGTCGAGGTCTTGCAGTTTCACGCGCACGGCTGAGGGTCGACGGGTGGAGGGAAGAGCCTTCACAAGGAGACGGGAGGAAGGCGCCTAACCATCGTCGTCAAGACACGGTTGCCGCTCCGAATCCGCACATAAGTCTCCTTCGCCGAACCATGGGCACCGCAGATCGGCGGGGCGACCCTATGGACTGCGGTGGCATCGGACCCAACCCGACCTGCCGCTACACCCGGAACCTTTGACGCATCTGAGCCTTGGGCCCAACCCTTTGTGCGCCACCGATTTGGCTTCCCCCGGAGGGGGCTCCATCGGCGGGCGCGAAAGACAGCGCCCCGCCTCCGGCGGAAGCCAAAGCGGGGTCGCCGCCCCGCAGACGGGGCTCTGCCCCCGCAGTCCAAGTGGGACGTCCTCCATGCCATCGGATCCATCGGTGACGAAGTCTTCGGGTGGAGCGCCGGTCTGCCAATGTCTCCATGGGTATTCGAGCCGCCGTAGATTCGCGCGCACGGCCTGCGTGCGGATTCGGGGCTGCGACCCCTCCGGGGTCGGTCGGGGAAGGAGGGGCGCGAACCGGGGGTGTCGCGTCGCTCGACCCCCCGCTAATCGCTGTGACCCCTCCGGGGTCAATCATCCTGAGCGCGTTCAGGCATTCGGCCCCCGGGGCAAGCGGAGCGCCCCGGCGCAATGGGTTCGCGTGTAGTTCCGGCCACCCCGCAGGGGTGCCAGCCATTAGCCGGGGGTAAGCGGAGCGACACCCCCGGATTTCGTGCCCCAGAATAGGGCCGACCCCGGAGGGGTCGCAGCAATCCCGGTCCAAGCAATGCCTCCCGAGTATTCATCCCGCCCGCGTAAAATTCCTGCCATCCCCCCCTACCTCACACTCTGTGAACCTCTGTAACCTCTGCGACCTCTGTGGTCCACTTGGTTGGGCAGGCAAGCGCGGTGTGTCAACGGCCGTGTCCGGGATCGAGCGATAGCGGCGGGCGGAACTAGCCGCCCTCCCCCGAGTTCTTCAGCGCCCGGCCCCGCCTCACGGGCCACTTCACGATCATCCGGTTGAACCGCCAGGTGTCGCGGAGGGGGCGGATCTTGCTGCGCTCCTCGCCGTAGATGGTGGAGACGGGGACGCTGGCGATCCGGAAGCCCTGGGCTCCGGCGCGGAGGAGGTTCTCGGACTCGGCCGCGAAGCCCTGGGCCTCGGTGAACAGGTGCGGCAGCACGTCGGCCCGGTAGAGCCGGAACCCGCACTGGGTGTCCGGCACCCGCTGGCCCAGGCGGCGGCTGATGGACCAGCTCATGTAGCGGTTGGTCCAGCGCCGGATGAGGGGCATGGCCTTTTCGGCGTCCACCCGGTGCCCCACCACCACCGCCGCGTCGGTGGACCGGAACGCCTCCGCGAACCGGGGGATCTCCGCCGGGTCGTGCTGGCCATCGCCGTCAAGCGTGACCACGGCGGCCGCCCCCTGCTCCAGCGCGTGCCGGAACCCGGTGACCAGCGCCCCCCCCTTGCCGCGATTGACCTCGTGGACGATGACCTCCGCGCCGGCCTCACGGGCCACGTCGGCGGTGCGGTCGGGCGAGCCGTCGTCCACCACCAGGACATGGTCGGCGTGGGCCCGAGACCCCCGCACCACGTCGCCGATGGCCTTCGCCTCGCGGTAGGCGGGGATGAGCGCCCAGACGGGCCCGGAAGGTTCGGGGGCGTCCATCCCCGCCCCCCTACCCTGCCCGGGCCGTCCGGAGCGCGTCCGCGAACAGCTCGTCGGCCTTGTACGAGGAGCGCACCAGGGGGCCGCTGGCCACGGCCCGGAATCCGAGGTCCAGCGCATAGGTCCGCAGCGCCTCGAACTCATCCGGATGGGCCCAGCGCGAGACCGTACGATGCCGGTGCGTAGGCGGCAGATACTGGCCGAGGGTCAGCAGCTCGCACCCCGCCTCGTGCAGATGCCCGATGGCCTCCCGCACCTCGTCGGTGGTCTCGCCCAGCCCCAGCATCAGGCCGGATTTCACCACCGGCCGGGTGGGGTGGTTGCGCGCCCGGTGGAGCACCTGGAGGGAACGCCCGTACGAGGCCTGGGGGCGGATCTCGGCCTGGAGCCGGCGGACGGTCTCGAGGTTGTGGCTGAGCACGTCGGGCCGGGCCTCGAGCACGGTCTCCAGCAGGTCCGCGCGGCCATTGAAGTCGGGGATGAGCACCTCCACCGTGACTCCGGGAATCTGCTTGCGCATTTCCCGGATGGTGGCGGCCCAGATGCCCGACCCCTCGTCGGGCAGGTCGTCGCGGGTCACGCTGGTGAGCACCACGTGGCGGAGGTTGAGCATGGCGGCGGCGGCGGCGGCCCGCTGGGGCTCGAGTTCGTCGAGGGCGGTGGGGTTGCCGTCCTCGACCGCGCAAAAGGCGCAGCTCCGGGTGCAGGTGTGGCCAAGAATCATCAGCGTGGCCGTCCCCTTCTCCCAGCATTCATGCCGGTTCGGGCATTTCGCGTCCTCGCAGACGGTGGTGAGGTGGAGACCGCGCACGGCCTTGTTCACCCGGGCGACGACGCCCTCGGTGCGGAGGGGGACTCGGATCCAGTCGGGCTTGCGTTGCATGCCCGGAGCGTCCCCCATCGCCCCCGCGATTGTCAACGCCGGCGGCCCGCCCGCGAAGGGGTCAGGCTGTAATGCTTGCAGAGTTCTGCAAACATTACAGCCTGACCCCTTTCGGCCTCCTACAGCCCAAAAAAGGTCCGGATCCGCCCCAGAAGGGAGGGGGCGCTGGGCGGGGCGTCGCCCGTTCCCGCCCGCTGGTTGGCCTCCAGCCGCCGGGCTTCACGATGCCCTCCATCTGGAGCATCACCCCGGAGAGCAGGTTGCTGAGGGTGGCCTGGGCGGCGAAGCCGACGATGGCGGTGAGCAGGGCCGAGGTCGTGAGCAGACCGGTGAAGTTGACCCGCTGCTCCGACGAGAGCACCACGATGGCCACCGTGCCGTAGGCGAGAAGCAGCAGGAGGCTCCGGGTGATGCCGGGCATCGAGGTTCCCGACCACCAGCGGGTGGTCGCCTCCACGACCCCGAGGACGAGGCGGATGGCCAGGCACACGGTGAGGATGGTGATGGCGCTCTCCGTCCACCGGTGCCAGGCCCCGGGCTCGGGGTGGACGGACAGGCCGCCGAACAAGGCCAGCGCCCCGAAAAGCAGAAACGCCAGTCCCAGGGGGAACCAGGGGAGGCGAAAGCGTCCGCCACGGCGGGCCAGCGCCCGGTCGCCCAGAGCGTAGAGGGCCACCACCAGCAGGCCCAGGGCCGGCATCCAGATGGCCTGCGCGAATTCAGCCCAGCGGGCGTCCATGGCGTCACTCTAGAGAGAAAGGTCGGTCCAGAGCAAGCCGTCCACGCGGACCGCCGTCCCCGGCCACCCGGTGGGGC
>PXDE01000155.1 GCA_003566475.1 PVC group bacterium
CCCGGATTCGAGCGGGCCCGCCGGACCCTCGAATGGCTCGAGACCTGGCGGCAGGCCCATCCCGGGTCGCCCCTGCCCGAGGCGGTGCGGGCCTTCCTGGATTCGGCCGAGGCCGTGCGGGCCTGTCCCCAGGAGGCCGAGCTGCTGCGGCCCCTGGCCGACGGGGCGGCCGTGATCTACGTGGTGGACGGGGCCAAGCCGGTGAGCCCGGAGTACGAGGCCGAGATGGAGATCCTGCGCTGGACGGGGCGGCCCCGGATGGGGGTGATCAACCCCATCGGCGCCCCCCGGTTCGAGGAGGACTGGCGCGAGGCCATGGGGCCATACTTCAGCACGGTGCGGGTGTTCAACCCGCTGGAGGCGGACTTCGCGAAGACGCTGGACCTGCTGGGCACGTTCGGCGGGCTGGTCGAGGCGTGGCGCGGCCCGCTGGAGGAGGCGGTGCGAATCCTCCGCGAGCAGCGGGCCCGGCAGCATCGGCGCTGCGCCCGGATCCTGGCCCTGCTCATCGCCGACGCCCTGAGCCTGAAGGTGGCCCGGCGCCTGGGGGAGGGGGACGACCCCAAGGCCCTCCGGCCCGCCCTGGCGGCGGAGCTGCGCGACGCCCTGCGCGACCGCGAGGCCCGGGCGCACCGGGAGGTCGAAGAGGTGTTCGGTCACCTGCGCCTGGAGCGGGAGGAGGGCGCTCCCTCCGTGGGCGACGAGGATCTGTTCTCCGAGACGGTGGCCCGCGCGTTCGGGCTCCGGCGGTCCCAGCTTGCGACGGTGGGGGCCGTGACGGGGGGCGGGGTCGGGCTGGCCCTTGATGTGACCACCGGGGGGCTGGCCGCCGGAATCCCCACGCTGATCGGGACGGCGGCGGGCGGGGTGGCGGGTTTCCTGGGGGCCGACCGTCTGGGCGACATGAGGATCCTGGGCCGGAAGGCGGGAACCCGGACCCTGGAGATGGGGCTCGGCAATCCCAACCTGGCCTTCGTGCTGCTGGGCCGGGGCTTGGCCCATCACGCTGCCGTGGCCTTGCGCTCGCATGCCCGGCGCGACCGGCTGGTGCTCGAACAGGCCGCCGCCGCCGGGCGCACGGGCGATCTCGCCCCCGCCGACCGCACCCAGTTGGCCCGCTGGTTCCGCGACCTCCGGGCTGGCGAGGCCCGGGCCGTGCAGGCTACGGAAGCCCTGACCAGCTGGCTGGTGGATCGGTTTCTCGGTCTGGACATGACCTGATCACGTCGCCCGGCCTTCGCGTCCCGCTCACGGCTACGGACGCGAAGCGGTCGGCTGGACCCTGACAATGGCCTCGTTGAGGCTCCCGGAGCGGTAGCCGAGGAGGTCGATCGAGACGTAGCGGAAGCCGGCGTCCTTCACCGCCTGGTGGATGCGCTCGCGCAGGGCGGGGGCGGTGGCCCTCGGGATGTCATCGGCCAGAAGCTCGATCCGGGCCAGATCCCCGTGGGCCCGGACCCGGACCTGCCGGAACCCCTGGTCGCGCAGGAAGATCTCGGCCCGATCCACCGCCGCCAGGGCCTCGGGGGTGATCTTGACCCCGTAGGGAAACCGGGAGGCCAGGCAGGCGAAGGCGGGCTTCTCGGCCGTGGGCAGGCCGGCCCGGCGCGACGCCTCGCGGATGTCGGCCTTGGTGAACCCGAGTTCGAGCAGGGGGCTTTGGACCTCCTTCTGCTCCGCCGCCTTGCGGCCGGGCCGGTAGTCGCCGGCGTCGTCGGCGTTGGTGCCGTCGAGCACCTGGGCGAACCCCTCGGCCCGGGCCAGCTCGCGGAGCAGCCCGTACAGCTCGGTCTTGCAGTGGAAGCAGCGGCTGGTGGGGTTGTTGGCGTAGTCCGGATTGGCCAGCTCGTGGGAGCGGATCACCCGGTGGGCGAATCCGAACTCCGCCGCCAGACGCGTGGCGTCCTCCAGTTCGCGCTCCGGAAAGGCGGGGGAGGTGGCGGTGACGGCGAGGGCCCGTTCGCCCAGCACCTGGTGGGCCATCCAGGCCAGGTAGGTGCTGTCGACCCCGGCGCTGAAGGCCACGATGACGCTGCCCATTCCGCGCAGGGCCTCTTCCAGCCGCCCGACCTTCTCCTCCAGCGGAGCGGTCCAGGCCTCGGGGGACATCGTGAGCGGGTCATGGGTCATGCGTCGGACTCCGTGTCGAATGGGGCGATCCACCCCCCGCCCAGCACCTCGTCGCCATCGTAGAACACGGCGGCCTGGCCGGGGGTGACGGCAAACTGTGACTCCTCGAACGCGAGATGCAAGCCTTCCGGCGAGGCGGCGCGGACCCGGGCCCAGACGGCGGGCGACCGGTAGCGGATGCGGACCTGCACGCGGTCCAGGTTCTCGGCGAAACGGGGGAGGATCCAGTGGATGCCCTCGACCTGGCAGGTCTGCCGATGGAGATGGGCCCGCGGGGCCAGCACCACCCGGTTGGCGGCGGGGTCGGTGGCCTTGACGTAGAGCCGCTCCGGGGCCGCCACCCCCAGCCCCTTGCGCTGGCCGATGGTGTAGCGGAAGAACCCGGCGTGCCGCCCTACCACGGTCCCCGCCTCGTCCACGATCTCGCCGGGTCGGCTCAGCTCGGGATGGTAGCGCTCGACCATGGGGCCATGCCCCCGGGCGTCGAGAAAGCAGAGATCCTGGCTCTCCGCCTTCGCCGAGCGGCTCACGGGCAGGCCCCGCTCCTCCGCGTAGGCGGCCACCCGGTCCTTGGTCCATCCCTCCAGCGGGAACCGGGCGGCGGCGAGCTGGTCCTGGGACAGCCGGTGGAGGAAGTAGGACTGGTCCTTCTTCGCGTCGTGCCCGCGGAACAGGTGCCATCCGTCGGGTCGCCGCTCGGTGCGCACGTAGTGACCGGTGGCCACCTGGCCGCACCCGAGCTGGGCGGCCCGCCGGACCAGGGCCCCGAACTTCACATGCTGGTTGCAGAGCACGCAGGGGGAGGGGGTCAGGCCCTGCGCGTAGGCGTCGGCGAAGGGACGGATGATGGCCTCCTCGAAGAGATCCACGGCGTGGAAGGTGTGATGCGGGATCCCGAGGTGGTCGCAGACCCGCCGCGCCCGCTCGATGTCCTCCAGCGAGCAGCAGCGCGACCCCTCCTGGAACAGGTGCAGGGTCAGCCCCATCACCTCGCACCCCGCCTCCACCAGCAGGGCGGCCACCGCGGAGCTGTCCAGCCCCCCGCTCATGCCGACGGCGATGGGGGGGGGAGGGGATGGGTGGATGGTTGGATGAATGGATGGGTGGATGGTTGGATGAATGGATGGGTGGGGGGGCGGGGTCAGGGGTCGAAGGATGCCTGGTCGCTGGTATCGCTGCCGTAGGCCTCATTGGACTCTCTGAGCATGGTGTCCTCGTTCCATGTTCCCTCGCCTCCCTTCTGCCGGATGGTGTCGACGAGGCGGATCAGTCCGTTCTCGATCTTGAAGGACAATGCATCGAGGGATTCGAACACGTCCGGGCCGATGTGGTCCGCGTTGCGCAGGGCATGAAGACCGGAGATGCTCTCCGTCAGGGAACCTTTGGCGATGTTGAGGTGGTTAAGGTACTCGCGTATTGACCTGCGTCCGTAGCCTTCGGCGATGTTGCGGTGGACGGAATCGACGGACGCAAGCTGATTGGACACCACACGCAGCAGGACTGCAGGTTGCGAGGAGAGCGCGTGGAACGTGTCGCGGTAGTAGGCCACGCTATCCTGCCATACCACCAGGCTGCGGAATCCGCGCAGCACATTGGCCCGGCTTGAGCACACCAACCCGTGGGCCATCGGCTTCGGTCTGCTCTCCTCCGTCATCCCGTCCTCCCGGCTCCACCCATCCACCCATCCACCCATCCACCCATCCACCCATCCATTCATCCATTCATCCATTCATCCATTCATCCATTCATCCACTCATCCAACCATCCATCCTCAGCTCACGTAGGTGATCCCTTCCAGGGTCGCCTCCTCGAACAGCCAGGTGGAGAGGTAGCGCTCGCCGGTGTCGCAGCCGACGGTGACGATGGTCTTGCCCGCGAACTCGGGCCGGGCCGCGATCTGGAGGGCGGCCCAGAGGTTGGCCCCGGCCGAGATCCCGAGCAGCAGGCCCTCCTCGCGGGCGGCCCGGCGGGCGGTGTCGCCGGCGTCCTGCTCGGTCACCTTCAGCACCTCGTCGAGCAGGCCGGTGTCGAGCACGTCGGGGATGAACCCCGCCCCGATGCCCTGGATCTTGTGGGGGCCCGGCTTGCCGCCGGAGATCACCGGCGAGTTCACCGGCTCCACCGCGATGGCCCTGAACCCCGGACGGCGGGGTTTGATCACCCGCGAGACGCCGGTGACGGTGCCGCCGGTGCCCACCCCGGCCACGATGGCGTCGACCTCGCCGTCGGTGTCGGCCCAGATCTCCTCGGCGGTGGTCTGGGCGTGGACCTCGGGGTTGGCCGGGTTCTTGAACTGCTGGGGCATGAAGGCGCCCGGAGTTTCGGCCACCAGGGCCTCGGCCCGCCTCACCGCTCCCGGCATGCCCTCGGAGGCGGGGGTGAGCACCAGCTCCGCCCCCAGGATACGCAGCAGGTGGCGGCGCTCCTTGCTCATGCTCTCGGGCATGGTCAGGATCAGCCGGTAGCCCTTGGCGGCGGCCACGAAGGCGAGGGCGATGCCGGTGTTCCCGCTGGTGGGCTCGATGATGACCGAGTCCGGGCCCAGCTTGCCGTCCCGCTCGGCCGCCTCGATCATGGCCAGCCCGATACGGTCCTTCACGCTGCCCAGGGGGTTGTGGGACTCCATTTTGACGAGGACGGTGGCGCCCAGGCCCTCGGCCATGCGGTTGAGCCTGACCAGCGGCGTGCCGCCGACGGTTTCGGTGATGTTCTGCTTGATGTTCAAGGCGATCTCCTGGACGGGGTAGGGGTTCCGCGCATGGCGGCAACCATCCGCCACCGCCAAGGGGGGTGTCAAGCGGGGGTGCAAGACAACCATGCCGCCGGGGGCGGCCCCGTTCCCCCGTAGCCTGTTCCGGTGCCCGGTCTGCGGGACGGCCTCCTTCCCGGGGGATATGGCGCTCGGTGCCGTCGGCACCGGCTGCTTCCCCAGATGCGCGGCGGCGCATGGCCCGAGTCGCTCCCCAGACTTCCCTATCCCCCGCCAAACCTGATTTTTCGTCAAGAATTAAGGCCTGACCCCTATCTAAACCCTATAAACAGCGGCTAAACGGAAAGGGGTCAGACCTTAATGCTTGACGTTAAGGTCTGACCCCTATCGTTCTGACCCCTATCGTTCTAGTCCTGATTCCTGATCCCTGAACCCTGGCTCTTTGGCCTCTGCCCCCATCGACCGCGCTTGACCCTCCGGGCCGGGGCACCCCAAGGTTCCCCCCGCATCCAAACCGGAGCCGGGGGCAAGGCATGCATCTGCGGGCGGTGGCCCATCTGATTTCCTACATGGTGCTGCTGATGGCGGCGGGAATCGCGCTGAGCACCGGCGTGGGCTGGCTGGAGGGGGACGATCCCGCCATGCTGGGGCGCATGGCCGCCTCGGCGGGGGTCACCCTTCTGCTGGCGGTCGCCCTCTGGTATTTCACCCGGGGCTCAACCGAGCTCAATCGCCGTGACGGTTTCGCCATCGCCACCCTGGGCTGGCTGGTGATGGGCATGTTCGGAGGCCTTCCCTTCCTGTTCACGGGCGTGATCGCCAACCCGGTGGACGCCCTGTTCGAGACCATTTCGGGGCTTACCACCACCGGGGCGACCATTCTGCCCGAGATCGGGAGCCTTCCCCGGGGCGTGCTGTTCTGGCGGTCCCTCACCCAGTACATCGGCGGGGGCGGGGTGCTTCTCCTGTGCGTGGCCATCCTGCCCTTCCTGGGTGTGGGGGGCGCCCAGATCTTCCGGGCCGAGGTGCCGGGCCCCTCCAAGGACCGGCTCACCCCGCGCATCGCCACCACTGCCAAGCTGCTGTGGGTGGTCTACGTGGTGCTCCTGGTCGCCCAGAGCCTGGCCCTGCGCCTGCTGGGCATGACCTGGTTCGACGCGGTCAGCCACTCGCTGACCACGGTGTCGACGGGCGGGTTCTCCC
>PXDE01000227.1 GCA_003566475.1 PVC group bacterium
ATCTCGGCCAGGGCCGGGCGGCGCGGCGGGTCGGGGCGCTCGCCGTGGAGGGCGAAGGCCAGGTCGGCGGCCCGGATCACCCTTCCGTCGGGCAGGCGGGCGTTGGGGAACTCGGCCCGCAGCTCGAGCGAGGCGGCCTCGGCCGGGGCCAGGAAGACCAGGCGGCCGCCGGTCATGAGGTCGGGCAGGAACCGGGGGGCCTCGGGCAGGTCGGAGCGTTCGGGGTCGGGCCGGTAGCCGTACTCGCCGTCGGCCACGAGGTGGACATGGCGGAGAGCCTCGGTCCAGTCGGCCACGGTCCCCACGGCCATGCGGTCGCCCCGGCGGGCCTGGGGGTCGAAGGCGGTGGCGTCGGCGTCGGTGACGAACCGCGACCGGGCCCGCAGATCCACGTCCACGAACACCATGCCCTCGGGAGCCCGCGTCTCCCCCCAGGCCGCCTCCCGCCGCACCCCGAACACGGCCGCCTCGACGATCTCGTTCTCGAGGGGACCGGCCACGGGATCCGCGGCGGCGGGCGGCTCGCCGACCAGAGCCGCGCGCATATGCCCATGGCTGAAATCGTAGAATCGGACCTCGACCGAGGCCAGATCCCCCTCGGGCACCTCGAACACCGCATTGCCCCGGATCCGCTCCCCGATCCGTTCCAGACGGAGGTTCCTGGGCGGCACATGTCCCGGAAGTGTTTCCGCCCTGCGATGCAGCCGCCCCAGCTTCGTCCCGTTGACCACTACGTAGAGGTGGTCCCCCAGCACGGGGATCCGGTACTCCGTGGGCAATTCCTCCTCGGCCACCAGGGTCAGGGGAATGACGTTCTCCCACTCGGTGCCGAGCACCAGCAGCCGGCGGCCTGGGGCGGCGACGGTCTCCCCATAGCGGTCATCGAGGACGGTCGAGGTCACGGCCATCCTCGCCCCCCGGTTTCGGAGGCTGGCGCCCACGCGGACCGGACGTCCCGGGACCAGGGGGCCCCTCGCGGCGGCCGGAGGCGTCCGCGCCTCCGGCGGACGGATCGGGGGCCGGGGGGAAGCATACTCGGCCAGCAGATCCGCCATGGCGGGGTCCGAACCGACCTCTGGGCTCAGGGGCAGGTGCGCGACATCCGCCCGGACATCGCCCTCCGCCTCCACCCAGGTCACGCGGGCGAGGTGGGTTCCCCGCGGGTGCGACCCGGCCACCGGGGGCCTCCCCTCCCGGGGAAGGAAGTCGGGGCGGACGCCGCCGACGAGGATCAGGTCGACGAGATCGCCGAACCGCCCCCGCACCTCCCGGAGCCCGCCCGCCGATCCGTAATAGAGGAGGATCACCCTTGGCGCGGCGTCGCGGGCCTCCGGCAGCCATCGGGCCATGGCCTCCGCCACCGGGACGATCCGGACGCCGGCCAGTTGCTCCTGAAGATGGGGAAGACGGGCCAGCCCCGCCGGGGTGTCGGTGACGCCCAGGATGGCCACCCGCTCCCCGCCGGCCTCCCGGACCACGAAGGGCCGGAACAGGAGTTCGCCGGTGTCGGCATCGGCGAGGTTCGCGGAAAGCACGGGGAAGCCTGCCTCGCCCAGCGCGTCCACCGTGGCATCCCGGCCCAGGCGGAAATCGCGGAAGGACACGTTGACCGCGTCGTACCGCATGGTCTGGTAGGCGGCGACCATCACCTGGCCCCGCGACCCAAGCGACTCTCCTCCCAGCAGCGCGTTTCCCGCGTCCAGGAGCAGCGCGTCCGGCGCCTCGGCCCGGACTGCCGCCACCGCCGCCGCCCTTCGTCCCAGCCCGCCCCAGCCGGTCGTGCCCGGGCAGGTACCGCAGGCCGTCACCTGTCCTTCCGTGTCCGCCGTGAACAGAATCGAAGGAGTCTGGCCGAACGCGACCGTCCCCGCTCCCGCCAGCGCGATGCCTGCGGCCAGAATCCTGGACTTGCTCATGACATGACTCCGATCGGTGGCGGGTGTCCCCCGCTAGCAGAGGTCGTTCGCCCCGGGCAGCATGAAGAACAACGCGGTGTCCACCATGAACAGGAACGCCCACCCCGCCTTCCTGAGGTACACCCCTACCCCGACGAAACTGAACACCGACACTCCAAGCATGACGAGGCAGCACACCGACGACGGGCCTCCGTGCGGCTGGAGGCAACGATGGCTTCCGTAGGCGAACTGCCCCACCCCCAGCAGGGCCTGTCCCACCTTGATATATTCGGATAGGGCGCCCCCCGTGCCCCGCCCGGTCACGCCAAGCGTCTCGCCGGTCTCGGGGTTCACCCGCCACCAGCCGACCCCTGCCCCCTCCCCGGCCTCGAAGGCTCGGCGAGGCGCGACCACCACCCGCCCCTCCGCCAGATCCTGCCGGATGCGCTGCACCGCATCCTCGGGGAGATCCACCAGACCGGCCAGGGCCTCGTGGTCCGGAGGTCCGATCCGAACCCATGCCGCTTCCGGGGCATCCCATCGCTGGAACCGCTCGCTGGTATTCTCCATGATGCCGACGTGTCCCGAAGGATCGAGCAGCATCGCCTCCATCGCCGAATCGAGCACGCCCTGGGCCAGGCGAGCGGAGAAGGGGTCGGCACCGGGGCGGGGCAGCACGTCTACCGACGAAGCCACCAGATCGAACCCGGCCTGCCATGCCGTGCCGCTCGGCCCGTCTCCGGGGACCGCATACGCGACAAACGCGAGGATGTTCGGGCGGCTCAGGTACATTCCGCGGGATTCGGCCATGGCCAGTCGGGCGTGGGCCAGTCCAACCAGCCGTCCCCACTGGGAAGGAGCCGGGGCGCGGTGCATCGCCACCCGGTCCCCGCGCATACCCGCACGAACCACGGCCAGTAGAAATTCACCGACCTCCTGCATCGGACCATGGACCGCGTGGGCGACGAACTGAGGACTGAACTGGCATGGCTGCACAAGAAGGTCGCGTGCCTCGAGCAGGTTGAGGCCCCGCACCAGGGCCTGTGACCGGGTCAGATCCCCGCCTCCGAACGCACGGGTCGCCCGGGCCGCCGGCCCCACGAAGTCGAACACCTCGCGCCGGATCGATTCGGGAGTCTGGCCCGGCACCCGGACCTCGAACTCGACCCATTGCGCGGTCAGCCGGCCCTGCTGCGCCGGATCCTGTCGGGGGCGGGGGCCCGCCAGGGCGCCGCCCAGGCCGCCCATGATGCCGCGAACCCTCCCCGCCGCTTCCGCAGCCGGATCGAGGTTCGGGGTCTCATTCACCTCGCCTGTGTCGAGGAAGCTTGACTGGAAGATCCTCCGTGAACCCACGTCCAGCACCGGCAACCATTCCCGCTGGGCCAACACGACATCCTCCATCTTCCCCGCCGGGTCGGTCTCCCCGGCCAGATCCAGATCGGCAGGCCAGGCCACGGGAAGCTGGCGCAGGGTGATACGCTCCCCGACCAGCTCGGCCGGCCGCAGGGGGTGCTCCAGCACGGTCGCCTCGCTCAGGGCTCCATCCTTCCCCCGCTCGACCACCACCCGCACCACCACAAGGTGCATCCGGTCGTCGTCAAGAGGCAGCGAGCCGTCGTTCCGGTCCAGGGCCACCGTCTCCTGGACGCGGGTGGCCGCCACCCCCGGGGCCCCGCTCGGCAGGAGCACGTCCAGATCCTCCCATCCGGCCGCCGTCCGACGCTGCACCCACCAATGATCGCGCAGCGCCGCGACTATGGCCGGACGAGGATCCCGTCCCGCCTCCGGCATACCCACCAGGCCCGCCAGCCGAGGGACCTGCTCGGCCACGCGCTGCGACACATCCTCCATGATCCGCTCGGCCTGGACGCGGCCTCCCCGCACGTGTGTGCGCAGATCGTCGGCGTCCATGCCGAACTGGGCAGCGTAGCGTCCGATATGCTGCTCGGGATCCTGCTCCGCAGGCGCATGCACGGCCTCCAGCCAGTTCTCCGGGACCGGACGGATCCGCTCCAGCAGCCCTTCCGCCTCGGCCTCGGTCAGCGCTCCGCGGGCCAGGCGCACCTCGAAACCGGCCAGGCGCAGCATTTCCCCGAGCAGAAGGGAGCGGTCAAGGCTGTTGCCGAGCCGGTCCATCAGCACGCCGATGGGACCGCGCAGGGCGCCCCTGTACGGCACCCAATGCGTCTCGTCACGGACCCATTCGAACAGGCGGCCGGGATCGCGGCCGACCCGGGCCAGAACCGCCTCGGGGTCGAAGGTCTCGCGCGGAAGATCCCGATGAGCCTCCGCCAGGGCGCCGAACACCCGCTCGACCCCATCGGCAAACCGAGCCAGATCTTCCGCAGCGGGTTCCCGGACCGTCGCCCCGGAGTCCACCCTCTCTGCCTGGATCAGGCGTCCGGGGAAGGCCAGCGCCGCCGCCAGGGCGACGCTGATCGAACGGCCGGCCCCGTTGTCGAATCGCCTCATCGGTCCTCCTCGCCCGGCGGACGCCCGCCGCCGGACCGAGGGTCCGGCGGCGGAGCCCGGGTGAAGGTCCTACTGCGGCACCGCCGCCCCGCAGCCTCCGCAGAACCGGGCCCCCTGAGCGAGGGCCCCGCCGCACTGGGCACAGAATCCGGCCCGGGCCGGAGCCTCGGCCGGAGTTTCGGCCGCGACCGCCTCCCGGACCGCCGTCGCCGCCTCCGGGGCTTTCCGCTCCACCAGCAACTGGTCGATCTCGGGCATCATCCGCCGCAGCGCCTCGTCGAAGGCCAGGCGGAGGATCTTGCCCGCGTCATCCTGATCGATCTCCACATTGGCTCCGGCCCGGCCGCCGACCCCCAGCACGCTCACCCCGAGGGCGCTGGCCGAGTCGGTGCGGGTGAACTCCCCGAAGTTCTGGGCCACCACCCGGCCGGTGGTGGGATCCACGATTCGGATATCCACCCCGCACTCGGTGATGATCCGGGACTCTCGCTGCTCGAACCCCGTCCGTTCCCGGCCCCGGCCCCAGCCCGGCCTCCGGTCGAGGCCGGGGATGGCGCGGGTGAGCCCGCCCACATCCACGCCCCGCTCGGTCTGGTCCTGGCGCACCCGGAAATTGGTGACCCGGCCGATCAGCAGGTAGTCCACCCCTTCGACCTGGCCCGCCCGGGCAAGCTGGTCGGCCCGGACGATCCCCTCCAGATCCTGCTCGTGCAGAAGCTGGTCGAGCTGGGCCCGCTCGATCACATCGAACCGGCGGGTCATGTGCAGCAGCGTGCTCATCTGGTCGGCCGCCACGAACTCCATCTCCTGGGGGCGCTGGCCCCGGCGGACGCTTCCCGGCGCCGTCTGCACCTGGAACGCAGGCACGCCGATCTTCGGCCGCTCCACCCCGCGCGGAGGCGGAGGGTATTGGCCCACGTGCTGGGTCAGCCGATCCGCCGCCGCCGACTCTCCGGTGCTCGCGCATCCGGTCACCATGGCGGCAACGGCCGCCGCTCCAAACAGTCCGAGTCCGATCCTTGTCGCATGCATAGCCTGTCTCCCCGCAGATTCGGGCCGTCCGTCCCGCAGTGCCCTGGCGGGACGCGACGACCAGGTTCCGATTGCACAACGGTTGGAGTCTACGGCCGTCGGGGAAGCGGCTCAAGCCGCGATTTTCATCCGGACCGGAAGACCGCCGCGACCCGGCTCAGGTGCCGGTGCGGCGGAGGGCCTCGTAGAAGCGGAGGGACGCCTCGGCCTGCTTCCGGGGATCGAACCGGCGGCGGGCGGCCTCCGACCCGGCGCGGGCGAGGCGTACGCGTTCGGTGTCGTCCGTCAGACTGCGGATGCCATCGGCGAAGGCGGTCCCGTCCACATCGCAGAGGCGGCCACAGGTCCCGTCCTCGAGCAGTTCGGGCAAAAACCCGGTCCGTCCGGCCAGGACCGCCGTGCCCGCGGCCATGGCCTCACGGATCGCCCGGGCCGAGGGATCGGTGCCGGGAACGGGGTAGGCGAAGACATCCATGGCGCGGTAGGCGGCGACCAGACGGTCGTCGCGGCAGTAGCCCGGCAGCACGATGCGGTCGCGGATGCCCATGGTCCGGGCCGGCTCCTCGATCATGGCCTCGATCTTGCCCCGTCCCACGATCATCAGCCGCAGCCGGGGATGGTCGGGGGCGAGGCGGCGCACCGCGTCGAGCACGATGTCCAGCCGCCGCCGGGGGCCGATGGCGGTGACCATCCCCACCACGAAATCGTCCTCGGCCAGGCCGAACCCGGGGCGGTCGGCCTGAACCTCGGGGTTCGAGAACCGGGCCAGGTCGATTCCGGGCTCGAGGCAGGCCACCCGTTCGGGGGGCAGGCGGAACCGCTCCCGCACCACCGCGCGGGCGGCCTCTCCGGCCACGAGCAGGCCGTCGGTGGACGACAGGCACAGCCGACGGAACCGGAAGGTCGGATAGGGGCCGTCCGGCCCATAGGACGACCGCACGATCCGCGGCCTCGGCTCCCGCCCTCGGCAGGCGATCACCGAAAGCAGGTGGGCATTGGGCAGATGGCTGTGCAGCACATCCACCCGCCGCTCGGCGACAAACCTCCGCAACGCCCGGACATCCCGCGAGACGGTGGTCAGCCGGAAATGCTTGGGGAAGTCGAGCCGGTGGACGTCGAGCCCCTTCCGGGCCGCCCGGACCTCGATGGAGTCCTCGGGCCTCAGGCGGTTCCGGCCGCAGAGGAAGAACACCTCCGCGCCTGCGGCCTGCTGGGCCACGGCCAGGTCCGCGGCCGGCTCCGACCGCTCGGTCCATTTGAAGTTGCTGACCAGGTGAGCGACACGCATTCCAGACCGGGGGTGGGCTGGGGAACCGGACGCTCAGACGGGCCGGCAACCGGCTGCGGTTCCGCCGGGCGGATGGCCTCAGCCGCCGACGATCTTCACCTTGACCGCACAGGGCCCCTTGCGGCCCTCGCCGATCTCGAACTCCACATCGTCGCCTTCCCGGAGCTCGCCGCCGGGGACTTCGGAGTGGTGCACGAACATGTCGCTCCCGCTCTCCTGCTCGATGAACCCGAATCCCTTGTCCCGATTGAACCACTTCACTTTGCCCTGGGGCATACCGGCCTCATGTTGTTGGGGTCAGCCGTAGAGGCCGACGTGCGACCGTTCTTGTAGCCGAGAAGCCGCCCCGCCGCAAGCCCCGGAGGAGGGACTCTTGACCATCATCCCTGCGCCCCCTCGCCTTTCCTTCACCCGAGTCATCCGCCCTTGCCCCCGATGCCGAGTGAGGGGGCAAGGACGTTCCGTCAAACCAGATGTCCGATCGGGTATCTGGTTTGACGTGAACCTGACGCTGTCCATTCCGGCTGAGGTGAGATGGGGAGGGGGAGATCGCCCGATTTGTCAGTGTTTATGGCCGTCTCAACTCGACCGGCCTGCAAACCAGATGTCCGATCGGTCAACTGGTTTGCGGGAAGGTTTTCGGGCCCTGGCAAGGCGGCCTGCAATCCGGATGTCCGATCGGACATCCGGATTGACGGACGCCGAGGCGGATCGAGGGGGGGGGGATAAGGGGGTCAGGCGAGGGCGGGGAGGCCGGCGGCGAGGCGGGCGGTGGCTTCGGCGGCGGTGGCGGGGTCGAGGGCGCCGAAGGCGAGGCGGAGGGTGCAGCCGGGAGCGCCGAAGGAGGTGCCGGGGAGCGTGCCCACCTTGTATTGGAGGACGAGGTCGCGGGCGAGGGCCATGGGATCGCGGTCGGAGGCGACCCGGACGAGGAGGTAGAAGCCGCCCTGGGAGGGGGTGACCGAGATCCGGTCGCTCAGTCTGGCCAGCCCGTCGAGCACGGCCCGCCTGGCGGCGGCCATGGCGGGGAGATGGGCCTCGGCATGGGCCCGCCCGACCCGGAGCGCGGCCTCCGCCGCCGCCTCGGTGACGCCGGGCGGGCAGATTAGGAGGGTGTCCTGGATCTTGCGCAGGGACTCGTCGAGCGCGGCCGGGGCCACCATGTAGCCGATCCGCCAGCCGGCCATACCGTAGGCCTTGCTGAGGGAGAAGAGCGAGATGGTGTGCCCTTCGGCCTGGGATCCCGACCCGGGGGAATGATGGGTGGCCCCGTCCCAGAGGAAATATTCGTAGGGCTCGTCGGAGATGTGGAACAGCCTGCGCTCCCGGCAGAGGGCGCTGATGCGGTCGAGGAGCGCCTTCGGATAGACCGCCCCGGTCGGATTGTTGGGGGAGATGGTGACCACGGCCCGGGTGCGGCGGGTGATGGCCGCTTCGATGCGGGCGGGGTCGGGAAGGGCGTCGGCACCGACCGGCACCACGACGGGAACGGCCCCGACCAGCCGGACCGCCATCTCGTGGTTGAAGTAGAAGGGCGCGATCAGGATGATCTCGTCCCCGGGGTCGGTGATGGCGAGGACGGCGTTCATGAACGCCTGGTTGCCGCCGGCGGTGACGAAGAGGCAGCGGCCCTGGGTCACATCGATCCTGTTCTCCCGGAGCAGTTTGTCGGCGATGCGCTCCCGGAGGGGGGAGGTGCCGTCCACGGCGTGGTAGAGGTGGTCGTGAGGGGCCGATCCGAAGCGGGCGGCGGCTTCCAGGGCCTCGGGCGGGGGGCCGAACCGGGCCACGCCCTGGCCGAGGGTCAGGGTGCCCGGAGTCTCACGGACCAGGCGGCCGAAGATGGGGATGACCGGGGCCTGGACGGAGGGGGCGCGGGGGCTGGGGGGAGGAGCGTTCAGAGGTCAGGGGGCACGGTCGTTGGATTTCAGATCTCAGGATTTTCGGATTTCAGATTTCAGGATTCAGGATTCAGGATTCCACGAATCCACAATATGCAATCCGCAATCCACAATCCGAAATCCCCTCCCCTACCCCTTGGCCACGCGGTCGGCGTACTGGCCGGTGCGGGTGTCGATGCGGACGGTGTCGCCCTGGTTGATGAAGAGGGGGACATTGATCTCGTAGCCATTCTTGATCTTGGCGGGCTTGGTGACGTTGGTGGCGGTGTCGCCCCGGACGCCGGGCTCGGTCTCGGTGATCTCGAACTCGACGAAGTTGGGCAGGGTGACCGCGATGGCCTGGTCGTTGTAGAACAGGATCTTGACCTCCATGTCCTCGATGAGGAAGAAGCGCTGCTGGCCGAGGGCCTCCTCGTTGAGGTGGATGGTCTCGTAGGTCTTGGTGTCCATGAAGGCGTAGCCGTGGGCGTCGGGGTAGGAGTAGACCATGTCCTTCTCCTCGAGGTTGGGGCGCCCGATCTTGTCCACGGCCCGGAAGGTCTTGTCCACGGTGTAGCCGGTGAGCATGTTCTTGAGCTTGGTCTTGTACATGGCCTGGCCCTTGCCGGGCTTGACGAACTGGAACTCGGTGACTTCGTAGGGCGCACCGTCCATTTCGATTTTGAGGCCTTTGCGGAGGTCGGACGCGGTATACATGGGGGGCTCCGGATGGGGCCGCGACGAGGCGGCATGCACGGGTTGGGGATTGATCTGGGCAAACCCGTTTTGCTATCATGGCCGGATTGAGTCATCAAGCCCGGACCTCGAGGTCCGGCCGATCCGATCCTGAGGAGCACGCATGGGGACCGAAGCGCCGACGCCGGAGCCGACACCGCAGCCCGCCGCCACCTACGACGCCAAGAACATCACGGTGCTGGAGGGGCTGGAGGCGGTCCGCAAGCGTCCGGCCATGTACATTGGGGACACCGGGCTGCGGGGGCTGCACCATTGCGTCTACGAGGTGGTGGACAACAGCATCGACGAGGCGCTGGCCGGCTACTGCACGCGGATCCAGGTGACCATCAACGCGGACGGGTCGCTGTCGGTGGACGACAATGGCCGGGGCATCCCGGTGGACGCCCACGAGAAGGGCAAGCCGGCGGTGGAGATCGTGATGACCACCCTCCACGCGGGGGGCAAGTTCGACCATTCCAGCTACAAGGTCTCGGGCGGGCTGCACGGGGTGGGGGTGTCGTGCGTGAACGCCCTCAGCCAGTGGCTGGAGGTGGAGGTGCGCCGGGACGGGAAGGTGCACCATCAGCGGTACGAGCGCGGCCTCCCGGCGACCGGGCTGGAGACCATCGGCCAGACCACCCAGACCGGGACGCGGGTGACCTTCTTCCCGGACCCGCTGGTGTTCCAGGAGACGGGGTTCCAGTGGGACATCCTGGCCCAGCGGCTGCGGGAGCTGGCCTTTCTGAACAAGGGACTGGAGATCGTCCTGAAGGAGGAGGCGCCGCCCCGGGAGGAGCTGTTCTGCTACGAGGGCGGGGTGAGAGAGTTCGTGGCCCACCAGAACCGCAACAAGCCGGTGCTGCATCCGGAGGTGATCCACTTCGAGACCGAGCGCGAGGGGCTGATGGTGGAAATCGCCATGCAGTACACCGACAGCTATAATGAGCTGGTCTTCAGCTACGCCAACAACATCCACACCCGGGAGGGCGGCACCCATGTCAGCGGGTTCCGGTCGGCCCTGACCCGCACGGTGAACGCGTACGCCCGGGCGAACAAGCTGGTCAAGGACGACAAGATCGCCCTGTCCGGCGACGACATCCGCGAAGGGATCACGGCGGTGGTGAACCTGAAGATCCCGGACCCGCAGTTCGAGGGGCAGACCAAGAGCAAGCTGGGCAACACCGAGGCGCAGGGGATCGTGGAGGCGGCGGTGAACGACCGGCTGTCCACGTACTTCGAGGAGAATCCGGCGGTGGCCCGGAAGATCGTGGACAAGGCCTCGCTGGCGGCGGCGGCCCGGGAGGCGGCCCGGCGGGCGCGGGATCTGACCCGCCGCAAGGGGGCTCTGGACAGCGCGGCCCTGCCCGGCAAGCTGGCCGACTGCAGCGAGCGCGACCCGGCCAAGAGCGAGCTGTTCATCGTGGAGGGCGACTCGGCCGGCGGCTCGGCCAAGCAGGGCCGGGCCCGGGAGTTCCAGGCGGTGCTTCCCCTGCGGGGCAAGGTGATCAACGTGGAGAAGGCCCGTCTGGACAAGGTGCTGGCCAACAACGAGATCCGGACGCTGATCACGGCGGTGGGCACGGGCATCGGGCTGGACGACTTCAATCTGGAGAAGCTCCGCTACCACAAGATCATCATCATGACGGACGCGGACGTGGACGGCTCGCACATCCGCACCCTGCTGCTGACCTTCTTCTACCGGCAGATGCCGGAGCTGGTGGAGCGGAACTACATCTACATCGCCCAGCCGCCCCTGTATAAGATCCGGCGCCGCCGCCACGAGCAGTATGTGGCCAGCGACGAGGAGCTGAACCGCATCCTCCTCGACCTGGGGGCGGAGGACCTGACGGTGGTCCACGAGGACGGGGCGGAGCGGCTGGACGCCGAAGGGCGGAAGCGGCTGCTGGCCACCCTGCAGGGGCTGGAGGAGGTGGCGGACCGGATGCGGCAGCGGGGACTGGACCTCGACGAGCTGCTCCGGAACCGCGAGCCGGGGACCGGGCACCTGCCCCAGTACCTGGTGCTGACCCGGGACGGGGACGAGACCCGCCGGAACTGGGCGTACTCCGAGTCCGACCTGCGGACGCTCCGCGAGCAGGAGGAGGCTCGGCTGGGCCACAGTCTCGACGTGGGGGCGGAAGGGACCGGCGCCGATCCCGAGGGGTTCCGGTTCAAGGAGATTCTGTCCGGCCCGAAGATCCTCGACCATCTGGCCCGGCTGGAGGCGCTGGGCTTCCGGGCCGAGGATCTGACCGGGGATGACGTCCCGGTGGCCTGGTACCGGGAGGCGGGGGAGGACGATCCCCGGCCGGCGGCCCGGCTCCGCGACCTGCTGGAGGCGGCGCGGACGGCGGGCCGCAAGGGGCTGGCCATCCAGCGCTACAAGGGCCTGGGCGAGATGAACCCCGAGCAGCTCTGGGAGACCACCATGGACCCGGCGGTCCGCAAGATGGTCCAGGTGCGGCTCGAGGACGCGGCCAAGGCCGACGAGATCTTCACCATCCTGATGGGCGACCAGGTGGAGCCGCGACGCGCCTTCATCGAGGACAACGCCCTGAACGTGCGCAATCTGGACATCTGAGGCCGGCCCCATGAGCGACTCCCCCCTCCCCGCCCGCGTGGATTTCGTCAGCATCGAGGACGAGATGCAGCGGGCGTACATCGACTACTCGATGAGCGTCATCATCGGCCGGGCCCTGCCCGACGTGCGCGACGGACTCAAGCCGGGCAACCGCCGCATCCTCTACGCCATGCGCGAGCGGGGCTGGACGGCGGGCAAGCCGTTCGTGAAATGCGCCAAGGTGGTGGGGGAGGTCATCGGCAACTTCCATCCCCACGGGGACAGCGCGGTGTACGACACCATGGTCCGGATGGGCCAGGACTTCTCCATGCGGTACCCGTTCATCGACGGGCAGGGCAACTTCGGCAGTCTGGACGGGGATCCGCCCGCCGCCTACCGGTACACCGAGTGCCGGCTGCACCGCGCGGCCGAGGAGATGCTGGCCGACATCCAGAAGGACACCGTGGATGTCCAGCCCAACTTCGACGAGACCCTGACCGAGCCCCGGGTGCTGCCCGCCCGCATCCCCAACCTGCTGGTCAACGGCAGCACCGGCATCGCGGTGGGCATGGCCACCAACATCCCGCCCCACAACCTGCGCGAGGTGGTGGACGCCTGCATCCATCTCATCGACCACCCCGAGGCCACGGTGGGCGACCTGATGCATTTCGTGAGGGGCCCCGACTTCCCCACCGGCGGACAGGTGCTGGGCCTGGACCCGGTGCGGAGCATGTACGAGACCGGGCGCGGGGCCATGAAGCTCCGGGGCAAGGCCCACGTCGAGGAGGACGCGAACCGGATCATCATCACCGAGATCCCCTACGCCCTCAACAAGGCGACCCTGCAGGAGAAGATCGCCGAGCTGGTCCAGGACAAGCGTCTGGAGGGCATCCGCGACCTCCGCGACGAGTCCAACAAGAAGGGCATCCGGGTGGTGGTGGAGCTCAAGCAGGGCGCCATCGCCGACGTGGTGCTCAACAACCTGTTCAAGCAGACCCCGCTCGAGACGACCTTCGGGGCCATCATGCTGGCGGTGGACCACGGGCGGCCCAAGGTGATGAACCTGCGCGAGCTGCTCCAGGCCTACGTCGCCCACCGGCTGGAGGGGCTCACCCGCCGCACCGAGTTCGATCTGGCCAAGGCCCGGGAGCGTGCCCACATCCTGGAGGGCTACCTGATCGCGCTCGACCATCTGGACGAGGTGGTGCGGGTCATCCGCGAGTCGCGCGACCGCGACGTGGCCCGGGCCGAGCTGGTGGCCCGGTTCGGCCTCACCGAGGTCCAGGCCCAGGCCATCCTCGAGCTGCGGCTGTACCAGCTCACCGGGCTGGAGCGGGAGAAGATCGAGGAGGAGTACCGGGAGATCAGGCAGACCATCGAGTACCTCGAGGGGCTGCTGGCCGACGAGGGCCTGCGCTACGGAGTGGTGAAGGACGAACTGCACGCGGTGCGCGAGAAATACGGCGACGACCGGCGCACGGAGCTGCTGCCCCACGCGGGCGACCTGGCCATCGAGGATCTCATCGAGGACGCGCCCTGCGTGCTCACCCTGAGCCATGCCGGCTACATCAAGCGTATGGCCATGGACGCCATCCGCGAGCAGCGGCGGGGCGGCAAGGGGGTGGTGGGAGCGGCCACCCGCGACGAGGACTTCGTGGAGTCGGTGTTCACCGCCTCCGCCCACGACACCCTGCTGTTCTTCACGGCGGCCGGGCGGGTGTACAAGAAACGGGTGTACGAGGTGCCCGAGGCCAGCCGCACCGCCAAGGGCAAGGCGCTGGTCAACTTTCTGGATCTGAATCCGGACGAGAAGATCGCCGCCCTCATCCGCACCCGCGACTTCCCCGAGGACCGCTCCCTGGTCTTCGCCACCGAGCACGGGACGGTCAAGCGGAGCAGCTTCGCCGCCTTCCGCAACATCCTGGCCCGGGGCATCATCGCCATCGCCATCGACGAGGGCGACCGCCTGATCGCGGTGCGCGAGACCACGGGGGAGGACGAGGTGATGCTGGTGACCCGGAAGGGCATGAGCGTCCGGTTCCACGAGGACCAGCTCCGCGAGCAGGGCCGCAACACCCGCGGGGTGCGGGGCATCCGGCTCAAGGGCGAGGACGACGCGGTGGAGGCGCTGGTAGTGGTCGATCCGTCACTCACCCTGCTCACCGTCACCGAGAACGGCTACGGCAAACGGACCGTGTTCTCCGAATACCGGACCCAGAGGCGGGGCGGGCAGGGCATCATCGACATCGTCACCGCCGGCCGCAACGGGCCGGTGGTCGCCGCCTGCCGGGTGGACGACAGCGACTCCCTGATGCTGGTGACCCAGGCCGGGCAGATGACCCGCATCCCGGTGGACGGCATCCGGGTGGTCGGCCGAAACACCCAGGGCGTGCGCCTGATCTCCCTGCGGGAGGGCGACCGGCTCGTCTCCGTCTCCGCCATCGAGGCGGAGGCGGAGGAGGAGTCCGTTGAATCCACCGGAGCCCCGGACGGGGTTGAAGGGTCGGACCCATCGGACGTGTCGGACTCATCGGACGGATGAGACCGGAGGGCCTTGCGGGAGGGCGGGGGCGCCCAGGCGGACGGCGTGTATTGTCCTGGGCGTGCATCGGCGCATCGCTCTGGATCGCGCTGGAGATCCTGCTGATCGTGCGGGCGGGGGGGCACTGGCGGAGGGCGCCGTGGCCGGGACAGGCGCCCATCACCTACGTCTCCTTCGCGCTGCTGGTGCTGGCGATGCTGGGGTTCGCGGCCCTGGCGGTAGGGATCCGCCATGGGTTCGGGAACCGGGCGGCCTGGCGGCGGTTCGCGGGACGGCTGGCCCTGGCCGGGTTCAGCCTGGGGCTGGCTCTGGCGGCGGGCGAAGCGGTGGTCCGGCATTTCTACCAGACCACCCAGGGCTTCAACTCCATCGAGCAGATGCGGGAGCTGGAGACCCGGGGAGGCGACCTGACCACGGTCAGCGACAGCCCCCTGGTGGTGATCTGCCGCATGAGCGACAACAAGCGGCTGATCTACGAGATGCGCCCGAACCTGGACCGGCTTTTCGGCCACCGGACCTTGCGCACCAACTCGGCGGGGATGCGCCGCGACGAGGACGTGCCCTTGACACCGCCTCCCGGCACCTTCCGGATCGTGGGCGTGGGCGACTCCGGCATGTGGGGGTGGGGCCTGGACCAGAACCAGGGGTACCTGGAGGTGCTGGAGGCGGCCCTCAACGCCCGGGACGACGGCCGCCGGTACGAGGCGCTCAATTTCGCCGTCCCCGGCTACAACGCCCAGCAGAACGTGGAGATGCTGGAGGCCCGGGGGCTGGCCTACCAGCCGGACCTGGCCATCGTGGGCTGGAACGAGAACGACTTCGACCTCCCGTTTTTCATGTACACCCGGCGCGACCACTGGGCGACCCGGCAGTCCTACCTTCTGGTCTGGATGTTCCGCCGCGACCGCCTGGGCGACCTGCTGAAGCCGGAACTTCTGAAGCTGGGCGACATGGACACCTCGCTGGTCGACCCCATCGTGCTGGAGGGCGCGGGGGAGGCCGGCGTGCGGACGCAGTTCGAGCGGCTCCGCGAGCTGTCACAGCGCCATGGGTTTCCGGTCGCGGTGGCGGGGCCCCTGGGGTCGACGGTGCGCGGCATCCTCGAGGAGGTGGGACTGCCCGCGTTCAACGTCCACCGTGACATCGACGTGGCCGCCTATCCGCAGGATTTCGAGATCACCTACATGCATCCCCGGCCGGAGGGGCACCGGGTGATCGGCCAGCACCTGGCGGCCTGGCTGGAGGCCGAAGGCTTCCTGCCTGCGCCAGGGACCGGAGGGAGGCCCTGATGCCGCGTCCCTGCGTCTTCTTCGACCGGGATGGCATCGTCAACGCGTCGCCGGGCCCGGCCGCCTATGTCGAGACACCGGACGCGTTCCATCTCCTGCCCGCGTTCGTGGAGGCGCTCCGCGTGGTCACCGAGCGGGACTGGGCGGCGGTGCTGATCACGAACCAGCGCGGGGTGCACCTGGGGCGGATGACCGAGGACGATCTGGCCGCCATCCATCTCAAGCTGATCGGCCTTCTCGACGAGGAGGGACTGGGTCTGGATGGCATCTACGCCTGCACCGAGGGGGACAACGCCCACCCCGACCGCAAGCCCAACCCGGGCCTGCTCCTGCGGGCGGCCCGGGATCTCGATCTGGACTTGCCCCGGTCCTGGATGATCGGCGACTCCGAGCGCGACATCGAGGCGGGACGGCGGGCCGGGTGCGCGACCACTGTCCGGGTGTCCCCCAAAGGCACCTCCACCGCCGCCACCTGGCGGGTGGACGGGATGGACGAGGTGCCGGGACTGCTGGACCGGGAGCTGGGGCGGGGCTGAGGTTCGTGGAAGCGACGGGCACGGTGGGCGGCCGGGTCACGCATGAGTCGGGCGGCGGCGCGGGGGGGAATCTCGATTTGGGATTGTGGACTTTGGATTGCGGATTTCCGGAGGCCCCGTTCGCATCGCGTAGGCGCGGGGCATCACGTGGGGTGAGGGCAAGCCCTCGCTGCTCGCTCCAGCTGCTCTGAGACACCATGGTCGCGCCACACGCTGGGGCCACGGCTGGAAGCCGTAGCTACGGTGCCCCGGCACGCGCCACGTGGAAACGGCTTCCAGCCGTTTCCACCCGCGTGCCGTCTCACCCTTCATCAGTGCTGCGTAGCAGGTCTGGTCAGTGTCAACTGCCGGATCCGGGTTCGATTCTCACAACGGGGCCGTCACGGCGGCCCGTCGGCTCGGATCTGCTCCACCTGCTCCGCATCGACGGCGGTCTCCACCCCTCCGAACCGCTGGCGGGTCCAGGTGGCCACGGCGGCCACCTCCTCGTCGGACAGCCAGTCCATGGGGGGCATGATGCCGTCGTATTCGCGCCCGGCCACCACCGTGGGTCCGCTCTGACCAAACAGAATGACGCGGATGAAGTCCGCTGGGTCGGGGTTCTCGACCATGGCCGAGCCGATCATGGGAGGATTGCGGTCATCCCCCTCCCCGGCGAAATGGCAGATGGCGCAGAACTCCTGATACACCGCCTGTCCCTCGGCGAGGAACTCCTCCTCGTCGGCCCGATCTGCCGATGGACGGGTTTCCGCAGGGGTCTCCGGCCTTCCGCAGCCGGTCAGGGCCACCACCAATCCGGCGCCCAGGATGGACAGATCAATGATGCGCATTAGATTGATCCCTATGCGATCCGCCCGAATTCAGCAAGGATTATGCCTGGCCGCCGCCGCCGTCCTGATCGTGCCCGCCTCGGCCCAACCGTCGGGCGAGGTCATCGAGTCCGAACGGGCCCGGTTCCGGGTCGAGACCCTGGTGGAAGGACTTCGCAACCCTTGGGGGTTCGTGCGGCTGCCCGACGGGCGGCTGCTGATCACCGAGCGGCCGGGACGGCTCCGGTTCTGGAAGGACGGCGAGCTCGATCCTGATCCGGTGCAGGGGCTGCCACCGATCTTCGCCCGGGGCCAGGGCGGCCTGCTCGACATCCAGCTTCATCCCGACCATGCCGAGAACGGCTGGATCTATCTGGCCTACTCCGCGGACATCGGGGGCCGCGGACACACTCGGATTCTGCGCGCCCGCCTGGACGGGCATCGGCTTCGCGACACCGAGGTGCTGTTCAGCCCGCCGGACCGGGAGTTCACCCGCTCGGGAGTGCACTTCGGCTGCCGGATGGATTTCTGCCCGGACGGCTACCTGGTTTTCACCATCGGGGACCGGGGGGTGATGGACCAGGCCCAGGATCTGGCCACGGCGGCGGGCAAGGTCCACCGCATCCATGACGACGGCCGGGTTCCGGCCGACAACCCGTTCGTGGACCGGGAGGGTGCCCTGGCCACCATCTGGACCTACGGCAACCGGAACCCCCAGGGCCTGCGGTTCCACCGGGAGACCGGAGACCTGTGGTCGGTCGAGCATGGGCCCCGCGGCGGCGACGAGCTGAACCTGATCCGCAAGGGGCTCAACTACGGGTGGCCGAAGGTCACGCACGGCGTCAACTACAACGGGACGCCCATCACCGACCTCACCGAGGCCCCGGGCATGGAGTCGCCGGTGGTCCACTGGACGCCGTCCATCGCGGTGGCGGGCCTGGACATCTATCTGGGCGACCGGTTCCCGGGCTGGCGGGGGGATCTGTTCGCGACGGCGCTGGCCGGGCAGCACCTCCGCCGCCTTCAGATGGACGGACGGCGGGTGGCCCACCAGGAGTCCTTGTTGCGAAGAACCGGGCGCATCCGGGATGTGCGGGTGCTGGATGACGGGCTCGTGTACGTGGTGTACGACCAGCCGGGCCGGATCGTGCGGCTGGTGCCTGCCGACTAGGCCAAGATCCGGCTCCGAGCGTGCGCATTCCGCCCCCCCTTTGGTTCGCAAATCGGGGGTCTACACCGGCCCTCGAATGGGGTATGGTATACGGTGATGAAGAAACGGTTTGCACAGTCGGGCTTCACCCTCATCGAGCTCCTGTCGGTGATGGCGGTGATTTTCATTCTGATGGCCATCCTGCTCCCGGTGATGGGACGGATGCGGCGGGCGGCCCAGCGTACCCAGTGCGCGAACCGGATCCGTCAGCTTACCGGCGCCTACCAGCAGCGTCTCGAGGACGAGCGGAAGAACCGGGTGAGCCTGGACTGGCCGCGGATGGGCGAGCTCAACTGGCGGAGCACCCTGCTCGACTACGTGAGCCTGGAGAGGAAGGTCTTTCGCTGCCCGGCGGACCCCCAGTTCGCGTCGCGACAGGACTGGGGGACGCCGGGGGGTCACTTCTTCGCCTCCAGCATCGCCGACGGACGGAAATTCGGGATGCCGTTCGAGGAGCGTCTGGGCAATCCGAACATCGAGACGGCGACCCAGCAGAGCTATTTCGAGGATATCAAGTCGAGATCCACCGACCAGCTCCATGGCACCGTCGGAAACACGCAGCGGCGGAATGCTGAGCTGGCGCTCTTCGATTACTTCGTCCACTTCGCCGACCCGAACACCTTCGTGTACCAGTCCCCTCCTCCTCTGGCCGGCCTGGGCACCTCGGAGCTGGCCTTCCGATTCCGGGGCCGCTACGGGAGTTCCTTCGACTTCTGGGTCACGGTGAGCCCGGTCGATCTCGCCACGAAATCGGTCACGGTAACCGTGGAAGTCGGAAGCGGAGTGAGCGCTGCCCACCGGATCAACGGGCTCTACTTCGAGACCGCCTCCGGCAACGCGCTCTGGGGCCGGCCGCTGGACCAGGGCCTCATCGGCGGCCGCAACGTCGAGCACAACCGGGCCTCGCACGGCCTGGTCCACGGGGGGTTCCAAGCGAACAACCGCAACATGTTCAAACTGGACAGCGAGGAGGTGCACTCCTACGGGATGTACTATTCCACGTGGGAGATCGCCATGACCCGGTCCAGCTACGAGATCAACCCCGAGGTTCTGGCCGAAGGGTCGGAGATTCGGGAGACCTGGCTGTTCCGCGACCTCGGCGGACACCACGACGGCCAGCGGACGGTCTCCCGCACGGACGGGTCCGTGTTCCGGGAGCCGGTGCCCTAGGGGCCGAGGGTGGGATCAATGACGCGAGCGGATATCGTCGTCGGCACCGAACAGGTTGACCCGGAGCTGCCGTCCACCCCCCAGGTGCTCGGCCACGTTGAACACCCCGTCCGGGCCGGCGCTGATCACCACCACCATCACCCCTCGCATCGCCTCGCCGGTGCAGTCGAGCTGAACCGCGTAGGGGTTGCCCCAGGGGTCGAGCAGCATGCCGTGAGGTCCGGGCTCCATGTCCAGGAACGTCCTGCGGGCGGGATTGCTCTGGGGATCGGTCAGCTTTTCCGCGAGATTGGAGAGAGCCGCCCGGGAGGCGGAGTGGAGAGTGGACGGACGGTCGGGATGGTCAAGCGACGAGTCGTACCCCGCCACCCAGTTGCTGGTGCGGCGGCAGTGCGACGACGGGTCGTCGAGGGGGAGTCGGCCGGTCTGGTGAAAATACTGCCGGACGGCGTTGGCGATGAGATTGACCTCGTTCTGGGCCCGGGCCAGCTCGGCCCGCCGAAGGAGGCTGGTGATGGCGGGGAACAGCATACCCACCAGCAGAACCAGGATCGCGACCACGGCCAGCAGCTCTACCAAGGAGAATCCAATTCGATTTCGTTTACGCATGATTCCATCATACGCGCCATCCTCCCGGCTGTAAAGGTCGGGAAAGGCGCTACCGGCGGGCCAGCCTTGCTGGCGACGCACCGTCCGCTCTGGCCAGACGCTCGATCCAGATTCGGCGCGAGAACCCTGCGCCGGGCCCAGGCCCCGGGGACGGCCCGCCCTGGCGGGTTCACGCTGATCGAGTTGATGACGGTGATCCTCATCATCATGGTCCTTGTCGGGTTCGTGGTGGCCGGGGTCCGCTGGGCCAACGAATGGGCCATGATCAACCGCGCCCACGGGGACATGCAGGCGATCATGTCCAACCTCATGGAATTCAGGGCCCAGACCGGCCGCTACGAAGCCAGCCGCGCCTTCGGGGGCCGGGGGGGGCAGAGAAGCGACACCCGAACCTTCGATTTCCACGAGGTGGCCCGCACGGATCCCTGGGGGGAGAACTACCAGATCGACGTCCTGGAGGACGGCTCGGGCGAGGTCTGGATCAGCATCCGATCCGCCGGTCCGGACCGGACCTTCCACACCAAGCACGACATCGTGCTGGAGAACAACTAGATGCGCGGAGCGGGCTCCATCCGACGGGCCGCCTGGAGACCCGGGTTCCCGGGCGGATTCACCCTGATCGAAATGCTGGCCGTGCTGGTAATCGTCGGCCTGCTTCTCGGTCTGAGTTCGGTGGCCCTGGTCCGGGTGGCCGGGACCGAGGCCGTTCGCCAGAGCGCCACCGCGCTGGAGGCGACCCTCAGCCTGGCCCGCCAGCATGCCATCGCCCACCGCGAGGAAACCTTCGTGGTGTTCATCCCGCCCAATCTGAACTTCACCCAGCTTTCCCGCCTCAAGCCTCTGGCCGGCCGCTGCTACGCCGTGTACGCGCGGAACCCGGAATCGGGCGAGGGTCGGCTCATCTCGGAATGGACCCGGCTTCCCACCGGGGCCATTCTCGACGCCACCTCCGGACGCCCCAACACCCCTTTCCTTGGCCAGGCGGCAACCACGGTGCCGGGTATTCGGCTGCGCCGGGACGGCGTCGTCATGGGAGATTCCAATCCGTACACCACCCGCGATCTCCCCGGCCTCGGGTTCCGGACGACCGGACGCCCGTTCCTGCTCGACGGATACCGGATCTACCTCACCGAGGGGATCCATGAGATCGACCGCGACACCGATCAGCTCCGGGTCGAGATCCAGACGGGGGCCCGGGTCGAGGCGGTGGTCCGCGTGGCCCCGCTGACCGGGATCGCCTACACGGAGAGCTACGAGGCGGTGGGGCCATGAGGAGGAACCGGACGCCGGAGCGGGGCCGCCGGGGCTTTTCGCTCATCGAGACCGCCCTGGCCCTGGCCGTGGTCGGGGTGGGCATTCTCGGCGTGGCGGGACTCTTTCCCATCGGCATCGAGATGTCCCGGCGGGCCGCCGAGGACAGCCAGGCGGTCCTCTTCGCCGCCTCCGTCCTCGACGGCATCCGGGCCCAGGCCCGGGCCCAGCCCCCGGCTTCCGTCGATGAGCTGCGGAGCCGCTCCTTCCGGATCATGGTGCCGGGCTGGGAGGTGGCCACTTCGGATGGCGACGCGATCACCACCATCGAGGCCACCACCAGTCCCCGGCTGCTGATCTTCCGCCATCCGACCGACCCGGACGCGGAGGATGTGCATCTCTGGTACCGGCTGGACATCCTCCCGGAGACCCGGGTCGAGTGGGGACCGTTCACCTTCCAGCAGACCCAGCCGACCGCCGACGGCCCGTTCACCGAGAACGTGTTCATCGAGGCGCCGGTGCCCCACATGGCCAAGGTGCGCCTCATGGTCTGGATGGGGCACAACGTGTACCGGGGCGGCAGCACCACGTCGCGGAATTTCAGCCCTGCCAATCCCAACCTCTTCTATCCCAGGCCTCCCGGAGCTCACCAGAGAAAGTACTACGTGTACTACAACTCCAGCGTCCACTACTTCTATGCCGATCTGTACCTGGCCCAGTGACCGCAGGCGTCGCCCGAGCGGATTCACCCTCCTGGAGCTCATGGTCTCCATGGTGTTCCTCTCCGTCATCATGCTGCTGATGGTCCAGATGCTGTCCGAGACCAGCCGCACCTGGACCGTGTCCAAGCGTCGCAGCCGCGCCGGGGCCCTGGGCGCGGCCATGCTCGACCTGGCCGCCCAGGAGCTGCAGCAGGCCCGGATCTCCTCCGAGTTCCCGCTGGTGGTCGGGGACGCCGGGGTGTCGTTCTGGATGGCCCAGCCGGCGGGCGACGATCCCTACGGCGGGCCCGCCCGGCGCGGCATGGCCCGGGTCACCTACCAGACCGCCGGCGGAAGCGGTTCGTTCTCCTCCTTCCGGCGCAGCGCCACCAACTGGGTGGCGGGGGCGTCGCGACCATCGGGCACCGGCGCGGCGGTCGATGTCTACCCCCATGTGCGTACGTTCCGGGTGACCCCCCTCAACGACCAGGGCGACCCCATTCCGACCGGGACGTTCGAGAACGCGCCATCCGCGCTGATGCTCTACCTGGATCTGGCCATCGGCGAGGAGGCGGAGGCCTACGAGCAGATGGCTCCCGAGCAGCGGATCCGGGCCGTGCAGCGGTTCCAGCGCCAGGTCACCTTTCCCACCGGCCATGGCGAACGGAGGCTTTCCCATGGCCCGTAGCGCCCGCAGCCCCCGCCGGGGCATCGCCCTCATCGTGGCCCTGGGCCTGCTGGCCGTCCTGTTCGTCACCTCGGTGGCCTTCGCGGTCTACGCCCGCATGGAACGCATGGCCGCGGCCAACCACGTGGCCTCCCTGCAGGCCCGGCTCATGGCCCAGTCCGCGCTGGACCGGGCCATCGCCGACATCGGATTCCGCTTCGACCGCGCGATCCAGGAGACGGGGACGCCGCGGGTGTTCCCGGACTGGGACATCCTGACCCCGGTGCAGGAGATCTCCGGCCCGTGGACGGACGCCCCCCAGATCTGCACGCTGTTCGCCGATTCCGACGAGATCCCCGATCTGGTGCCGGCGCACCTGCGCGCCGCCCTGGCGTCCGCCCAGCCGGTCTGGCGTCCGGTCTGGCATCCCCATACCGCCCATGTGCACGGACCGGAGGAAACCCCGGGGGGCACCGACACCAACTATGTCGCCGCCGTCACCAACGGCCAGTTGGTGACCAACGCCCGGGTGACCCGGCTCATGACCGGCTCTGGCTACGGCCGCACCAGCTACCTGGCGGTGAACCTCTCGGGCCTGCTCGACGCGGAGACGGCCACGCCCGAGCAGCTCGAGCTGCTCGACGAGATCGGCTCGGGGGCCGGCTTCG
>PXDE01000619.1 GCA_003566475.1 PVC group bacterium
ACTCCGGCGGGGTCGGGAACTGAACGTAGCGGACATCCTCGAGGGGAATGCCGGCCTCGGGAGAGGGGGGGGTCCGCCGGAAGAACAGCCGGTTGCCGTCGGCCCGGATGGTGGCAATGGCCATCTGGTTGCCGTCGCGCAGGATCATGACGGTCTGGTTCTCGGCCCGGGCCCGATAGGTGGCCGAACCCAGAAGGAGCAGGGCCAGAACGAAGGCGGTGTGGCGGCGTGTCCTCATGAGCGGGCCCCCCCGGCGGCCGGCGCGAACTCGGCCTGCCATTGCTGGTGGAGGCCCCGGGCGCGGTTGATGGTGTCGTGGTCGAGATGGCCCATGCGCTTCATCATGTCGTCGAGCACCTTGAAGGCGTTCTCGCGGTCGCCGCGCTCGCGCTGGATGAGGGCGGTGCGCAGGTAGGCACGGGACGACCAGTCGATATGGCTCTCGAAGTTGACGTAGGTGTTGACGTAGGTCTTGAGGGCCTCCTCCCGGCGGTCCAGCCGGTCGTAGCAGAGGCCGACATGGTAGTTCGCCTCGGCCCGGGCGCGGTTCCAGCCCCGGTTGGCCAGATAGGCCCGCCATTCCCGGAGCGCCTCGGACCAGCGCTGCTCGCGGGTTTCGAGACGGGCCAGGCCGAGCTGGGCGGCCTCCATCAGTTCGTGGGTCTGGTAGCCGTCGCGGACCAGAAGCAGCCGCTCGCGGCCCCGGCGCCGGATCTCGGGATCGTCCGAGGCGACGTCGATCAGGCCCAGATCGAGCAGGGCGTAGTCGTGGTACTCGACCGACTCGGGACGCTGGGTGAGGATGAAGTCGTAGAGCCTCACCGCGTTCTCGGTCCGGTTCTCGGCCTGGAGGAACCGGGCCAGTTTCACCAGCACATAGTTGGCCATCTCCGTCGGACGGAAGGCGCGGTCGAGCGAGAGGTAGAGCCCCCGCACGTCCGCGCTCCGCTCCCCGGGCTTGAGCCGGTCCTCGTGGGCCTCGATCTGGCCGAGCATCAGCCAGGATTCGAGGGGCCTGGGCCGGGGCTGGGGGCCGGGGAAGTCGCGGAGCCGGGCGATGAGCCGGTCGTGCCCGTGCTGCCGGACGAAGAGGTCGCGGTAGCCGTTGAAGGCCTTGGCCAGGCCCACGCTCACCGCGCTGCCGCCCTCGGCCAGGATGAGGGCCTCCAGCTTGGTCAGGATCTCCTCGGCGTGGCCGAGCTGTTCCATGGCCGGGATGGCGGTGACGGTGGCGTCGATCCGGAACGGGGTGGTCGCGTATTTGCGCTCGAACTCCCGGAACAGCGCCTCCGATTCCCGCCATTCCCGGGCGGCCACCGTGATGCCGATGAGCTGCCAGGTGGCGTAGGCGGCGATGTCGTCCATGCCTCCGGCCGCCTCGGCCAGGTCCTTGCCCTTCCGGTAGGCGACCCGGGCGGGCTCGGGCTGGCCCTGGACCTGGAGGGCGTCCCCCTTGAGGTTCTGGACGGCGGCCATATCGCCGTAGTCGGGGAACTCCCGCTCGATGCGGCCGATCCGCTCGAGGCAGCGCTCGATCTCGTCCTCCATGAAGTGGCAGAGGGCCCGGTAGTGGAGGGCGGGGGCCAGGAACACGCTGTCCGGATAGTCCACGAGGAAGGATTCCAGGAGCGGGGAGGCCTCGGACCATTCAAGCAGCCGCACGCGCACGGCCGCCTGATAGAAGCGGGCGGTCTCCCGGTGGCGGCCCTCCGGGTAGTGGGTGACGTAGGCGTCGAGCTCGGCCTTGGCCTCCTCGTTGCTGTCGAGCATGAACGCGCTGCCGCCAATCACGAAGTCCGGGGGATCCCGGGGGAGCGACCCCAGACGCAGGTTGGGCCGAACCTTCTTGGCCACCTCGTAGGCCCGCTCGTAGTCGCCCCGGAAGAACAGCACCTCGACCAGGACCACGATCACGTCCTCCAGCAGCTCGTGGTGGGGGAACTCGTCGAGAAAGGCGAGCCCGTAGTTCACCGCCTCGTCCCAGTAGCCGATCCGCACCGCCGAGGCGACGGCGGTGTGCAGGACCTGGGGCCGGGTCTCGATCCTGGGGTAATGGTCGGCCAGGTGCCGGTAGCAGGTGAAGGTGGCCAGGTAGTTCCGGAGCTGGAAGTACTCGTAGCCGATGCCCATGAGGGCGATGGCCTCGTCGGGCATGGCCGCGTCGCGCTGCTCGGTCTGGAACTCGCGCAGGGCCCGGACGGCGTCGGGCCGCCGCTCCGGGGGCACCTGGTACACCTGCTCCTCGAGGTGGGCGAGCACGTCGCCGGGGCGGGTCAGCATCTCGTACCAGCGCAGGGCCAGGTAGTGCTGCTCTGCCTGGGAGGCCTTGTGGGCGAAGTGGAGGAACATGGGGTTGCGCTTGTAGGCCACGTCCGGCCGGTCCTGGAACAGCTCGCCGAATTCGTCGAGCACCGCGTTGATGTCGTCGTGGGCGTCGTGCTCGACATAGTGGCGGCAGAGCCGGGTCAGCGCCTCCTGGCGCAGCCAGCGGGGGGCCCGGCGGTCGGGTCCGCCCCCCGCCACCGTCCGCCAGCCCTGGAGCGCCCGCTCGACCTGCCCGGTCGCATAGAAGGACTGGGCCAGATTCAGAATGATCTCGGACCGGTTGAGCTCGGCCCCGCCTTCGTTCATCGCCTGCTCGTAGAGCCGGATGGCGTTCTCATGGTTGCCCTGCATGAGCTCGGAGCCCGCCCACTGGACCAGGGCCTGGGTGCGGAAGCTGTTGAAGCTCATCGCGCTGTCGTCGCGGTTGGGGAAGCCGACGTAGCAGGTCTCGAAGGCCTTGGCGGCTTCGGCGAACCGGCCCAGGTTCACCAGGGCGATGCCCTGGTAGTAGTAGAGGTTTCCGAACACCGGCCCGAACTGCTGGTAGGCGCCGGACCCGAACCGGGCCATCAGCCCCTCGAGGATGTTCAGCGCCTCCTGATGCCGGCCGGCCTGCACCAGGCCCACCGCCTGCACATATCCCCGGTAGACGACCTCGCCCGGATGCTGCTGCTGGGCGCGCAGAGGCGTCGCGCCCAGGACGAGGGCGCCGGCGAGGAGGAGGGGGAGACGGGATCGGATCATTGCAGCGGATGGGCGACCTCGGGCCGTTCGAACCGGTTGGCGGCCTGGAGGTCTTCCGGGCGGGGCGTGGATGGATGGGAAGGGCTCATGGTCAATCTCCGGCCTGGCCTACGGGGCGGGGGCGCGCCGCACCAGGCTCACTTGTTCGATCCCATGGCGGTTGCACACGTTCAGCACGTCGATGAATCTCTGCTGCCAGACCCGGTCCGCCGTGTCCACGACCACCAGGGGCTCCGAGCCGGCCATGTCGGCCATGGCGCGGTAGCGGCGGATGCGGTCGTCGAGCCCGGGCAGGCGGTGGGCGTCGCCCGGGCCGTCCACCTGCTCCTCGTTGACCAGCACCGACCCGTCCTCCTGGATCCGGATCACCATCTGGTCGATCTCGACCGGCGGGCCCGCCACCTCCTCGAGGCCGGGCAGGGCCAGCCCCAGATCCGCCTCCTGGGGCACGATCTGCGACGCCACCAGGAAGAACACCAGGAGCAGGAAGCTCACGTCCACCAGGGAGGCCATGTCGAGCTTGGGCTCGGATGAGGTCTCCAGGGTCGAAAGGGCGCTGCGGGCCATGGCTCAGGGATCCCGGATAAAGGTGGAGAAGATGACGTCCGACACCCCGGCCTCGGCCGAGGCGGCGATCAGTTTCTGCACCGCCTCGTGGGGAGTCCGCCGGTCGGCCCGGACATGCAGGCGCAGCCCCGGGGTGTCGGCCCGGCGCCGGGCCACCATCCGGGTCACCTGATCCGGGGTGACCATGTCGCCCCATTCGCCGGTGATGTCGCCGTTCTCCCGCACGTTGAACACGATCCGGCCGATCTGCTCCCGGGGCACCCGGGCGGTGTCGGCGACCGGAACCTTCACGGTGGGGTCGATGCGGTGGGTGATCATCTGCGAGCTGGTCAGGAAGAAGATCAGGAGCAGAAAGACCATGTCGATCATGGGCGACATGTCCATGACCAGCTCCGAGTCGGCCGGAACGTAGCGTGTCCGATGTTTCGCCATGGCGCGGCGGGGGTCAGGCCGGGGCGGCGGCTTCTTGGGCTCCGGTCTGGTTCAGGGCCCCCGTGCCGCCCTCGCCCTCGAACCCCTCGGGCAGGGTCTGGTCGAGCAGGTTGGGATTGATGGCTTTTACGCTGGTGGCCAGCAGATGATCGGCCGTCTCCAGGCACTCGGCCACGAGCTGATTGAGCTTGTTCCGGAAGATGAAGTAGCAGAACAGCGCGGGCAGGGCGATGATCAGCCCGGTGGCGGTGGTCACCAGCGCCTCCGAGATGTTGGCGGCGATCTCCTGGGGACGGCCCATGCCTTCCTGGCCCAGGTGGCTGAAGGCCCGGATCATGCCCGACACCGTGCCCAGCAGCCCCAGCATCGGCGAGGCCTGGGCGAGGACCGAGAAGTAGTTGATCCAGATCATGTGCCGGCTGTTGGCCCCCATGGCGAATTCGGCCGCCGCCTCCTGGAACGCCTCCCGGCCCATGGTGTCGTGATCACGGGCGTCCACATGAGGAAGCGCGGCCGCCATCAGGCGACCGAGGTAGGTGGGGCTGCGGGCCGACACGTCCATGGCCGAGCGCAGGCGGCACCCGCCCATCAGCTTCTTCAGCTCATCGGTGAGGCTGGGCGGGCAGAAATTGACCTTGCGGAGCTGGATGCCGTTGAAGATGGCCAGGGCCAGCACCAGGACCGAGAACAGGCCCAGAGGAATCATGGCCCAGCCGCCCTGGCGGATTTGCCCCAGCAGGGTCACCCGCTCCTGGACCTCGGCCTCGTCCCGGGGAGCGGGCGGCGCCGCCGCGGGCACGTCGTCATCCAGGCCGATGACATCCGTCTGGGCCCGTATCGGTTCCGCCGTTCCCCACAGGGCCATAAGGCCCGCCACCATCGCCAATCGTCGCACGATCCCGCCGAACCCGAACGTCCGTCCCATTTGACACACCCCTGCTGGTAGTGATCCTGAAATGTCTCTTGCTTCCCGACGTGTTCCGACCTCTACCCCCGGGATTTCTCCGCAGATTACGCCGAAACCGACGGAATGTTAAATCATTTTAGCCTGAACCGTCAGACTTGTGGATTCGCCGGCTCGCTGCACGTCCAGATCCACCGCCTGTCTCGACCCCGCCGGCATCACCGATTCCACCACCACCTCCTGGCTGACCCGGGGAGGAATCCGGAGCCGGACGGCGGAGCCGGCGTCCCGGTGCAGGGCCAGGGTCCCCTCCCAGATGCCCGGCCCGGGATTGGTGACCCGGAGCCGATACCGGGTGGTGTAGGCGATTCCGAAGAAGCTGTGCTGCTCGTCGGCCCGCACGTCGACCAGCCCGACCTCAAGTCCGGCCGCGGCCACGGTCGGCGGGGCGGGGCGGGATGCCGCGGCGGCGGGCTCCGGAGCGGGGGCCGGCACCCGCTCCGCCACCGCCTCCCGGGCCCGGGCCTCGATCCAGGCCGCCACATACCGGTCGAAGTCCTCCTCGAAGAGCTGGATCCGCGTCCGCATGTGCAGCCCGTCCCGGGGGGCCACGATGCTTCCGTGCTCGATCCCGATGCGCGCCTCGTCCCCGTCCACCGCCTGCAGGATCCCGCGCCGGGACCGGCCGTCCCGGAACCGGAACTCCAGCGTCTGCCCGATCGGGGGGCCGGGAAAGCGAGGGGCCTCCGGCGTCGGAGCGGCCGGGGTGGGGGCGGGTGGCGCCGGTTCGGGCTCCGCCGGTTCCGATGCCGGCGCGGGAGGCTGGGGGGGCTCGCCGTCCAGGAACGAAAGCACCCTCCGCGGTCCGACGTGATTCACCACCAGCAGGACGGCCAGAACCAGGCCCAGCAGCACCATGACCGTCTTGAGCAGGGCGGGGACTGCGCTCGGATACCGTGACTGCATGCCCGGCCGGGCCGCCTAGCGGCGCTGTTCCTCGATGGCCACCACCCGGCCGTCCACGAACTCGACCCGGGCCGA
>PXDE01000385.1 GCA_003566475.1 PVC group bacterium
ACTACCCGCTCGACATGGAGCCGGCCCCGGTCGGCACCAACCTCCCCCGCTTCTGGGAGGCCCCGGACTTCGGCTACTACGCCTTCCGCACCGGCTGGGACGACCAGGCCTTCATCGCCCAGGTGTTCCTCAAGAGCATGGTCATCCGGGGCTGGAGCGGACCCAATGCCGGAACCTACCGGCTGCGCGGGCTGGGCCAGAACTGGGCCACCGGCCCCACCGACCGCGTGCGCCGCCGCGAGCAGGAGAACGTGGTCTGGCTGCCCGGAGCCGAGCTGGCGGATGGCGCCCTGGGCCGCCTCACCCACCTCCGCCAGGAGGGCGAGACCCTGGTGATCAGCGCGGATCTCAATGAGGTGTACGAGCGCCGGGGCCGTCTGCGCTACGAGGGCTACGGCCACGGAGTGCTGGTGAACCCCGCCGACGATGCGCCGGAGTCCTCGGGCATCACCGGGATGCGTTCCCTGGCCTTCGACTTCAGCGGCCTGTCCGGGGCCCCCGCCCTGTACGCCACGGTGGACCGGATCGACGGCGGCCCCGAGGACCGGCGGCTCTGGCTGTTCCAGCCGCCGGTCACCTCCGAGCGCAAGGCCTCCGACATGGTCACTCCCGAGCCGGGCCGGTTCGTGCTGCGCCCCCGCGAGGACGGACCGTCGATGCGCGGCCACTTCGTGCATCCGGCCGGGGTCGAGGTCACCACCGATCCCCTCGAATACAGCTACGTCAAGACCTGGGGGTCGGGCCGCGGGGTCACCCACACGGTCCGGGTGGACGCCATGACCGCCGAGGGTCGCGACCACGTCTTCTTCGTGGCCACCGTGGGCGACGGCGACCACCCCGAGGTCCGGGTCGAGGGCCAGGGCCTCGACGCCGTGGTCACCGTGGGCCGCCGCACCCTCCGCTTCGACGGCGAGAAGATCGTGCTGGGCGAGGTGGAGTAGCCGCCGGGACGGGCACGGGATTGGGGATGGGTCCGTGGTCCGTGGTCCTTGGTCCGTGGTCCTTCGCCTTCGTCCTTTTTCCCGGATGCCCGGGCCATGCCGCATTCCTTGCGGAATCTTGAGCGGCGGGGCTCATGGGCGGATGGGCCACAATGAGGCACAGGAGGCACAAGGCGGGGTGTTGCGCGGCGGCATGTCAGACGTGGCACGGCGCTTCTAGCCCGTGCCCCGTGCGAGAGCCGGCCATGCATCCGCGCCCGAACCGCGCGAAGCTCCTTTCCGGGCGCCGGACATGGCCTGACCTCGCTCCGGCTCCGGGCTGGAAGCCCGGGCCACGCGTCCGGCGGATGCCAAGGCGGGGTCGCCGTCCCGCAGACGGGACTCTGCCCCCGCAGTCCATGGGGGGCGGTCGCCTGGCCGACGGGCCTCCGGTCATGGACTGCGGTGGCATGGGACAGCCCAGGACCAGCGTTCACCTCGAAACGTCCCGGCCCATCAGGCCGCATCGCCTCCTCACCCCGCGCGACACCGTCCCGAGACCGCGTTTCCCTCGGCAGAGGGATCACGCGGCCTTGGCTCCCGGCGGACGGGGTTCTGGCATGCGGCACCGAAGCACCTTGACGACCACCCTGGTTTGCGGCCGCGCTCTTCAGCGCCCGGAAGGTCCACGTCGGAGCGTGGACCCACCACGGGGGCCGGCCACCACGGGCAGGTGCCCCGCATCGGGCCGGGCCACCGGATCGGCGGCGAAGGCGGCCGTCCGCCGGGGCCATCGCCAGACCCAGCGCAGGGTCAGGTCGTCGGCGGGCCGCTCCGGAGTGGCCGAGGTGCGCCCGGCATCCCGGCACCATATCGGCCAGTCGGCGGGCGAGCTTTCCCCCCGCGCCGAACCCGCAGGCGACAGGGACGCGATCAGCAGACCGGACAGGACGGTGAGACGGAAGAACGGCGAACGCATGGGCCAACAACCTCCGAGCGGGTGGAAACGCTCCGAATCTACACCGGCCCCGCCGCCCGGCGAAGGGCCAAAACGCGCCGCGCGAGGGCGATTCTGCGAATAGGTAACGATGGCGAAGCTTGACCAGGCGTTCGCATTCTGGCGGTCGAGAGTCGCGTTTGGGATCTTTCCGGCGGACGGTCGGTTGGCTAGGGTAGCCGTTCTGACGTCCGGCAACCGCGTCGGACGCATCGCCCACCGCCAGAACGACTGACCATGGACAGTTCGAACGCCGCGCCCACGGACCCGCAGCCCGTCCCTATCGGACCCGCAGGCGCGTCCCCCTGGGTGCCCCTGCCTCCCGCCCCCGCCCCGGAGAGCCGGAGATGAGGATCACCGGATGCCGTTTCCTCAGGGTCAGCGGTCGCCTGGACCGGAACCTGGGCGACGACGACGGGCGCGGGCTCTCGGCGGCGGACACGGATCCCGCCTACGCGGCGCGGCCCTACCGCCGTCCGGCACACTCGGACCCGGATCCGGACGGCGTCCGCCGCATCCGGGCCACCTTCCTGCGGCTCGACACCGACGCCGGGCTGACCGGAACCGCCACCCAGACCTCCCCCGCCCAGGCCCAGGTCATCCGCGACCGGCTGATGCCCTGGCTGATCGGGCGCGATCCCCTGGCCATCGAGGCCAACTGGGATTTCATGTTCCGGCTGCTCGGGGGGCGCGATCTGGGCCCGGCCAGCCTGCTGGACTGCGCCATGTGGGACATCCGGGGAAAGGCCGAGGGCGCTCCGGTGTACGAGCTGCTGGGCGGGCCAAGGCAGCCCGACCTGATCCCCTACGCCAGCATGGCGGGGTGTTCGGTGCGCCCGGACAAGCTGGCCGCGCGGGCCCGGGCGGCCCGGGACGCCGGGTTCAGAGCCCAGAAGTGGTTCTTCGCCTACAGCACCGGACATGGGCCGGACGCGGGGGAGCGGAACCTGGAGACCGTGCGCCGGGCCCGCGAGGCGGCCGGGGACGCCACCGACCTGATGTTCGACGCCGTCCGGGGCTGGCCGACCGGCTTCGCCTGCGACATGGCCCGGGCCATGCGCCCCTACCGCCCCCGCTGGCTGGAGGAGCCGGTGATGCCCGACGATGTCGAGGGCTACCGGGCGGTGCGGGAGGCGGCCGGATTTCCCATCGCCGGGAGCGAGGCCCTCCAGAACCGGTGGCAGGCCCTCCGCATGCTCCAGGCCGGCGCGGTGGACGTGTTGCACGCCGAGCCCCACGCCATGTGCGTCACCGAGGCCATGCGGGTGGCCCGGATGGTGGCCGACCACGGCCGGCAGATCGCCCTGCACTGCGGCTACCTCGAGACCCTGCACGTGGTGGCGGCGCTGCCGCGCGAGCTGTGCCCGTACTACGAGTACCTCTGGAACTGGAACGAGTACGGCCAGTGGTTCTACCGGAACAAGCGCGTGCCCGACAACGGCGTGATGCCGTTGCCGCCCGGCCCGGGTCTGGGAATCGAGCTGGACGAGGACCGGATGGAAGCGCGGGAGTGGGTCTGACATGAAGGTGGGCATCATCGGCACGGGGCGGATCGCCGTGGACGCGCACATCCCCGCCGCGCGCGAGGCGGGCGGCGAGGTGGTCGCGCTCGCGGATGTGGTGCCGGGCCGGGCGGAGCGGTTCGCCGGGCGGTTCGGCGTGGCCCGGGCCTTCGACGACGTTCGGGGCCTGCTGGCCCTGCCGGAGGTCGAGGTGGTCGGGATCTGCAGCCCGGTCTTCGCCCACGAGGAGAATGCGGTGGCCGCGTTCGCGGCCGGCAAGCATGTGCTGATGGAGAAACCGCCGGCCATGAACGAGGCGCAGATGCGCCGCATCGCCGAGGCCGGGCGCCAGGCCGGCCGGCTGCTGCTGGTCGGATCGCAGTCGGTCTATCTGTCGACCATGCGGGAGCTGCGGCGGCGGATCGCGGACGGCGAGCTGGGCCGCATCTACCTGGCCCATGTCCGCGCCTGCGAGCGCCGCGGCACCCCCCACGGCTGGATCCGGCTCCGGAAGTTCGCCGGCGGCGGCGCGGGGATCGACGGCAACTCGCACGCGCTCGACCGGCTCCTGTTCCTGCTCGGTTCGCCCACCCCGGTCTCCGTCACCGCCCGCACCTACCACGAGTTCGCCGCGCAGCCCTCCACCAGTCCCTATATGGACATGGACTTCGCCGAGGGACGGACCCCGGACGCGCCGGTCAAGGATGTCGAGGACACCGCGGTGTACATGGTGCAGTTCGCCGAGGGCATGACGGCCCTGGTCGAGGTGAGCAAGACCGCCCATCTGCCCAACTTCGGCGGCGAGTGGATCTACGGCAGCCGGGGCGGCGCCACCCTGCATCCGCCGCGCATCCACAGGGATGGCCCGGATGGCCGGGACGCCGACGAGGATCTGCCCGGGGCGCCCGACGAGAACGGCCACGCGAGGATGTACGCCCATCTCTTCGACTGCATCCGCGAGAACCGTCGCGAAACGGACAGTCCCGGCGAACGGGCCGGCCTGATCATGCGGATCATCGACGCCATGTATGCGTCGGCCGCGCAGGGCGGGCGGGAGGTGCGGCTGTGAGCCAGATCGAGATCGGATGCTGCAGTTTTGTCTTCGGCGGCCTGAGCCTGGAGGCGTCGCTCGGCCATTGCCGGAACCTCGGCTTCCGGCGCGTGGACGTGAGCGCGGCCGACATCGGGCCCGGGGCGCAGGTGGACCAGCAGGCCGCCGTCGCGCGGCCCGAGGCGACGGGCCGGCGGGTCCGGGATCTGGCGGCGGCGAACGGATTGGAGATGGAGGAGCTGTTCCTCTGCCCGGTGTTCGTGGAGGGCCGGCGGGTCGAGGTGAGCGCCCCCGACGGGGAGGCCCGGCGGAAGCTCCTGGAGAACTTTGTGGGGATCTGCCGGTTCGCTTCGGAGGCCGGCTTCCGCAGCGTCATGGCGGTGCCGGGCACGCCGCAGCCCGGCCTCGACGACGGGCAGGCCTGGGGGCATGCCGTGCCGACCCTGCGCCAGATGGTCCGGATGGCCGGGGAGCATGGCCTGGACCTGAACGTCGAGCCGCATACCGGCTCGCTGATCGAGCAGCCGGCGGCGGCCCGGCGCCTGGCCGAAGCGGTGCCGGGGCTGGCCTTCACCCTCGACTACGCGCATTTCGTGTCGCGTGGGATTCCCCAGTCGGACGTGGTTCCGCTGCATGCGTTCACCCGCCACCTGCATGCCCGGCAGGCGAAACCCGGCGACGGGCACTGTCCGGTCGAGGAGGGCGAGATCGACTTCGCCGGCATCGTGGCCGACCTGCGCCAGCGCGGCTGGTGCGGAGCGATCACGATGGAGTACTTCGGCAAGCCCGAGGAGGCCACCGCGCAGAACCTGCGCATGGCGGAGGAGCTTCGGAGGCTGCTTACATGAGCCGACGCTGTCCGTCCGCAGGCGCCCCTGCCCGTCGGCGTTCATGGAGCGAGGAGTTCACGCGACCGCCCGAACCTCCGCCGCCCCCTTCATCGCCGGCTCTCCGAAACCTTCCTCATACACTTTGTCGAGACCATTGTTATGCACTTCGTCGAGACCATTGTCGTACACTTTGTCGAAACCCCGTTCGAACCTAACCCATGCCCTTCCATCACGAGAACCTCCATGTCTACCCGCGCATGCTGGCCTTCAATGCCAGGGTCGCGACCTGGACCGACGGATGGGATACCAAGCACGCCATCCGCGACCAGTTGATCCGCGCCGCATCCAGCATGCTGGAGAATGTGGCCATGGCAAGCGCCTCGCATTCTTCCATGAGGCTAAGGGCGTTGGACTACTCGATGGGATCGAGCCTGGAGTGCGCGGCATGTCTGGACCTCGCCTGCGTCAAGCGACTGCTTGATGCCAGGACCGGCCTCGCGGAGAAACTGGAGGTCTCACAAGTGGCTCGCATGCTGGTAGGATTGAGGAGATCCTGGAGCCGGCTTGCGCATGGCGTTCGGGAGGACTGCGGGGACTATGGGGCGGGCGACGAATGGGGCGACAAGAGATTGGAAGGGGCGGACGTCCTGTTCCATCACGAAACCCTCGATGTCTATAGGCTGAGCATCGAAGTGGCGAAGGCATTCTGCGCGTCGGATGCGGTATCCCGCCTGTCGAGGCAGGAGTTTCGCAGACTGGACGAATTGCTCACGAGCATGGTTCTGAACATCGCCGAAGGAAACGGACGATTTTCCGAAGCCGACCAGGCAAGGTTCCTCGGTACCTCTCATGAGTCAGCGATCAAGCTTGCCGCCAGGCTGGATCTTTTCGCAGCCCGGAATCTGGTCTCCCAAGACGAGGTTGGTGTGTGGAAGGCGATGCTGGAACGGATTGCCGCCATGACCTTCGCCATGATCACAGGCCGGCGGCGGAGGGGGAGGGAATGGTGAGATCGACAAGGGGATCGACAAAGCTACCGACAAGGATGGAAGGGGCGCAACCATGATGGAAACACGAGCGCTGGGTAGAACGGGTTGTCAGATCGGAGTGATCGGGTTCGGCGGCTGGGCCATCGGCGGCGGGTATGTGATCGACGGGATGTCCATCGGGTATGGCCGGACCGACGACCTCGAATCCCTCGCCGCGCTGGACACGGCGCTGGACCTGGGCGTGAACCTGTTCGACACGGCCGATGCCTACGGGATGGGGCATAGCGAGTGCCTGATCGGGCAGGTGCTGCAAGCGCGCCGTTCGGATGCGCATGTCGCGACCAAGGTCGGCAACGAGCGGCGCGACCCGTTCCCGCTGCGGCAGAACTTCGACCCGGAGTACGTCGAAATGGCGCTGCACCGCAGCCTGCGCCGGCTGCGCCGCGACGCCATCGACTTCTATCAGCTTCATCATCCCCCATTCGAGCTGCTGCGGCAGGATCGGCTGTGGGATCTGATGAGACGCTTCCGGGACGAGGGGCATATCCGCCATATCGGCGCTTCCATCAACACGCCCGAAGACGCGCTGGAGTGCATCCGCAAGAACCGCGTCGAGTTTCTGCAGTTGCGCTATTCGCTGCTGCGCCCGGAGTGGGAACGCGACGTGTTCCCGGCCGCCCGCGAGGCGAACGTGGGGATCATCGCCCGCGAGTCGTTCGAGAACGGCCTGCTCACCGGCAAGTTCACCGCCGCGACACAGTTCCCGGCCGACGACCATCGTCGGCAGCGCTATCCCGCCGAGGCTCTGGCCAGGCTGATGCCGTTGATCGAGCGGCTCCGTGCCGTGGCGGAATGTCACGGGCTGACGATGCCGGAACTGGCGTTGCGCTATGTGTTGCGCGCGCCAGCGGTCACCTGCGTGATTCCGGGCGCCAAGCGACCGGCGCAGGTGATCGAGAACTGCCGGCCCGGTGCCGCCCCGACGCTGCCGGATCACGTCATCAAGGAGGTACAGGTCGCTGCGCGGGACGCGCAAGCGGTTTCCTGAATCGGTAAAGGAGTGCATAGATGATACGGCTCGGCATTATCGGATGCGGCTCGATGGGCACGAACCATCGAGAGAGGTTTGGCTCTCTTCGCGGTCGGATGCGGCTTGCCGGATTCGCCGATATTTCCCTCGAGTGCGCACGGAAGGCGGCAGAGGAGAACGAGGGCGCCGTGGCGGTCTCTGACTACAGGGAACTCTTTCCCCATGTGGATGGCGTTGTGGTGGCCGTGCCGCACGATCTCCATTTCGCGATAGGCTCCGAATGCCTTCGGGCCGGCAAACATGTGCTGATGGAGAAGCCCTTGGCGCTCACGGAACAGGAGTGTCGGGATCTGATCGATATGGACACCTCTCCGACTCCCGTCCTGATGGTGGGGTATGTGATGCGCCACGATCCGCTCTGGCAGGCCATGGGCGACATGATTCAGCGCTGCACATATGGCCAGGTGTTTCATGCGGCCATTTGGACGGAACAGTTGACCGGTGTCGCGCGGCATCCCTGGTACGGCGACGCGAAACGCGCCGACGGAGGCCAGCTCTTCAGCCACGGCTGCCACTACATAGACATGCTGATGGATTGGCTGGGCGACCCGGTTTGCGGGAGTCACGTCGGCACGAACCTGGGGACGCCGGGCATGGAGCGGGAAGGCACGAGCAATGTCTGCCTGAAGTTCGGGAACGGCGCCACGGGGTATCACTTCGGGACGTGGGGCGCGCGGGGATCGTACTTGCGGTATTCCGCGGAGGCGCACGCTGAGGAAGGCCTGCTTCATCTCGATCACGACGCCGGAGTCATCTCGCTTTACCGCCGGCGCGAGCCGACCGAGATATTCAGACGTTCCGATCCGGCGGGAAAGCCGGTTGCCAGGCAGATGGAGGCTTTTCTGGACTGCATCGAGAATAGGCGGAAACCGGCGACGAGCGCGGCGGTGGCGTTCCGCGGCCTTCAGGTCATTTGGAAGTTGTACGATGCTGAGGACCGGGGACAGTTGGCGGATTTGCGCGGCATTGCGTCGGCGTCGGGCGATGCGTGACGTCAACTTCACGACGGGTTTACGACATGAACATCGCCGAAGTCAGTCTTGTCCGCCTGGAAGGCGCGCTCGACCCCGCCTGGCACTGGGCGGGCGAGAAGGATACCGTGCATCCGCTGCACCGGTTCGAGGAGTTCCGGCGCCGACCGGACCCTCCGCCGGGCCATCCGGTTCCGATAGTGGCCTACTACGTCGAGATCATGGATACGGACGGCGCCGTCGGACGGTACGGCCCGCTGTACGAGGAGCCGTGCCTGATCATCGCCCGCCGGCTGCGGCCGCTGCTGATCGGGCGTGCGGTGGAACCGGCCGACGACTTGTGGGATCTGATGTTCCGGAGCGACCGGCATCTGCAGACAGGGCTGGGCATGATGGCCATCAGCGCGGTGGACAACGCGCTCTGGGATCTGCGGGGCAAGGCGGCCGGGGTTCCGGTCTGCCGGCTCCTGTCCGACACGGTCCGGGCGCAGGTTCCGGCCTACCGGTCCATCAACGACTATCCCTACGAGCCGGAGGCCATGGCCGCGTTCGCCCGGCAGGCGATGCGCGAGGGGTACCGGCACCTGAAGTGGTTCCTGCGGCACGGCCCCGCCGGCGGGGACGTTGGCCGCGACACCGACGCCCGGATGGTCCGGACGGTCCGGGAGGCCGTCGGCCAGGAGGCCCGGCTGATGTTCGATTGTTTCATGAGCTGGGATCTCGACCAGGCCCGGCGGATGGTGCCCGTCCTGATGGAGGCCAGTCCGCTGTGGATCGAGGAGCTGTTCCCCCCGCGGCGGCTGGACGATGTCCGCGCGATTCACCGCGAGTTCCCGGGCGCGCCGCTGGCCACGGGCGAGCATCTGTACACCCGGTGGGAGGTGAAGCCGTTCCTCGACGAGGGACTGCTGGCCGTGGTGCAGTGCGATCCGGACTGGTGCGGAGGGATCACCGAACTCGTGCGCATCTGCGACCTGGCCGAACGCCATGGCGTGCCGGTGGTGCCGCACGGCCACACCATCGCCGCGGCCATCCAGGTGGTCGCGGCACGAACGGAGACCGCCTGCCCCCTGGTGGAGGTTCTGCCGCGCCACCAGGTCCGGATGCAGTGGTTCCAGCGCGAACCCGTGACCCCACACCACGGCCGGGTGACCACGCCGACCGCGCCGGGCCTGGGCATCGAATGGAATCCCGAACGGATCACGGCGCGACGGGACGTGTTCCCGCCGGACGCCCCGCCCTGAGGAGAACCGCATGAGACCGGCTTTCGACACCCGCCAGCCCGACCGCCTGCCCACCGGCGCGACGTTTCCCTTCTGGGCGGACGCCACCCGCTACGCGCGGGTGTTCCACGTCGCGCGGAACCACCCGGCCGCCGACGATGCCAACGATGGCAGCGAGAACCGGCCGTGGGCCACCCTGCGCCGGGCCGCCGGGGAGCTGCGTCCGGGCGAGAAGGTGGTGGTCCATGCCGGCATCTACCGGGAATGCGTGCGCCCGGCCCGCGGCGGCGAGGGGCCGGACCGGATGATCGCCTACGAGGCCGCCCCCGGCGAGTCGGTGGCGATCCGGGGGTCGGAGGTGTGGCGGCCGCGGTTCGTGCCGGGCACGGACTGGCGGCTGTTCCGGGGCGGGCCTGCCGAAGTCCGGGTGTGGATCGGCGAGCTGCCGGCGGAATGGTTCGTGGGCGAGCATCCGTTCCTGGCCCCCAACCTCGCCCGGTCGGGGTGGTTCCCCTGGCAGAAGCGGCCGATGGAGGAGGTGGCGCGGGCCCAGCGGTGCCGCGGAATGGTGTTCCAGGACGGCCGGCCGCTCCAGCAGACCGGCCCCCAGGGCCTGCTGGAGGCGCCGGGACGGTTCTGGGCCGAGTCTCGGGGGCGGTACCTGGCCATCCGTCCGCATGACGACGCCGCCCCGGACGACGTGACGCTGGAGGTGACCACACGCACCCAATGCTTCGCCCCGTCCGGACGGCTGGGCTGGGTCCGCGTGAGCGGATTCGTCTGCGAGCACGCGGCCACGGCGGTGCCGGTCCCGCAGTACGGCGCCCTGTCGGCGGGCGGGGGACACCACTGGATCCTCGACGGCAACACCGTCCGCCACAGCAACGCGGTGGGAATCGACATCGGCCGCCAGGCCGACATCCGGCCCGCCGACGACGGTCTGCCCGGCGGCGGGCACATCGTGCGCGGCAACACCGTCACCGACTGCGGGATCACCGGGCTGTGCGGAACCCACGGGGTGAACGGCTCGCTCGTCGAGGGCAACCGGTTCGAGCGCATCGGGGGGCTCGACCTCGAGCACTGCTACGAGGCGGCGGCCATCAAGTTCCACTTTATGGAGGGCGGGCTGATCCGGAACAACCGCATCCGCGACTGCCGGGCCGCCTGCGGAATCTGGCTGGACTTCCTCTGCCACGGCAACCGGGTCACCGGAAACGACATCCGCCGGGTCGAGACGGTGCTGGCGGGGATCTACCTGGAGGCCTGCCCGGGCGAGCCGCCGAACCTGGTGGACCGGAACCGGGTGGCCGATCTGCGCGACCATCCGCCGAACGACCCGCCCAAGGACGGCATCCCGGGCGGCATGGGCATCTCGGTGGACATCTGCGAGAATGTATGGGTGCTCGACAACGTGATCGAACGCTGCGAGCACCATCCCATCGCCTGCCACCAGGCCCAGCCCGGACGTTCCGTGCGCGGGATCGTCCCCAGCGGGACCGGCATGCGGGTGTTCGGCAACCGGATCCGCCAATGCCGCGAGCCCATCCGGATCGAGCCCGCCCAAGGCAACGCGGCCGGCGACAACCGGCACGACGGGGAGGGCCCGCAGGGTCCGTCCCCCTCACCCACTCCATGAGCGCGACACCGACGTGGCACGAAAGGCCCCACCGCGAAGCCTCATGGTCAGGGCCATGAGACACAACCCGCCGCCTCCGGCGGAAGCCAAGGCGGCGTGGCGGTCGGCAGACCTCCCTTCCCGCCGCAGTCCAAGGGGGGGCGTCGCCGGGCCGACGGGCCTCGGTCATGGACTGCGGTGGCATCGGACAGCCCAGGACCAGCGTTCACCCCGAAACGTCCCCGCCCTCCAGGCCGCATCGCCTCCTCACCCCGTGCGACACCGCCTTGGCTCCGGCCGGAGGCGGATCGGGCATGCGGCACCGAAGCACCTTGACGACCACCCTTGCGTGCGGCCGCCTCTTCCGCGCCCGGAAGGTCCACGTCGGAGCGTGGACCCACCACGGGGGCCGGCCGACGGAGTTCGACCGCCCGTCGCCTGCCCGAGCGAGGCCGGATTCCGGTCCGACCATGGTCAGCGGATCCGCTGTTCATGGACGGGCCGGGATCAAGCCTTGCTTGACTCCGGACTGGAAGCCCGGGCCGCGCGGCGCCGCCCGGCGGTGGCTTCACTTCGTCAATCGTACCTCGTCAATCGCCAATCTTCGGTTTCCGGAAATCCCGCATCCCGCAACTTGTCCGACGAAGCTTCTGAGCGAAGTCGGATCCCGCATCCCGCATCCCGCATCCCGCATCCCGCATCCCGCATCCCGAATCCCGCATCCCGCATCCCGTATCCCCGGAGAACTCCCATGCCCACCGATCCCGCATCCCCCATCGCCGCGCCTGCTTCCGGGTCCACCGCGGAAGGCGCCGCCCCGGCGTCTTCGCGTCGGACCCCCATCCGGACCGAGCTCGAAGCCCGCATCCCGGCCCGGGGAACCGACTACGACGTGATCGTGTGCGGCGGCGGCATGGCCGGTCTCGGGGCGGCGGCGGCCGCCGCCCGGCAGGGCGCCCGCACCCTGCTCCTCGAACGCCGGGCCTACCTGGGCGGCGTCGGCCACATCTGCCTGTGGATGAGCGCCAACGGCCTGCACATTCCCGGCCCCTACGGCCGCCCGAAGAACGTGGACCGGGGCGGCGTGCTCCAGGCCTTCGCCGAGAAGCTCGTGGCCATGGGCCCCGACGCGGCCCGGCGCACCAACGTCACCGCCACCGGGCTCGACGCGGCCGGATACCATATCCACCCCGACTACCTGCGGGTGGCCGCCTTCGAGTTCCTCGAGGCGTCCGGATGCCACTACCGGATGCACAGTCCGGTGATCGACGTGGTGAAGGAGGGGAGCCGGGTGGCCGGCGTGGTGGTGGCCGATCCGGACGGACGGACCACCTTCCGGGCCTCCGCCATCGTGGACGCCACCGGCAACGGCGAGGTGTCCTTCCTGGCTGGGGCCGACTTCGAGGTGGGCCGCGAGGGAGACGGGCTGTGCATGCCGGTGACCCTGACCTTCACCCTGGGGAACGTGGACTACCCGCGGCTCAAGCTGTTCAAGCCGGGCATCCACAAGAAGCCGGAGGACATCACGAAGATGAGCCCGGCCGAGCGCGATGCGGCCTACCGCGCCAATCCGGCCATGGTGACCGACGACGACCAGGCCTTCTACCGGATCATCGAACAGGCGCGGGCCCAGGGCTACGCCACCGCGATGTGGTACGCGCTGACCCCCACCACCGTGAACGGCGTGGTCAGCGTCAACAACGGCGGCCCCCACGAGATCGGCAATCTGGACGGGACGCGGGCCCAGCATCTGACCCTCGCCGAGCGGCTGGGGGCGCAGATCGCCACCGATTTCGTCGAGATCGCCATCCGGTGGCGGATCCCTGGCCTGGAGCGCTGCCACCTCTATTCGGTGGGGGCCGAGGTGGCGCTGCGGGAGACACGGCGGATCGTGGGCGACTACCACCTGTCCGACCGGGACATGGTGGAGGGGCCGGCCTTCCCGGACGTGGTGGCGGTGGACTACAACAAGGGCTCGGACACCGTCCACTACCACGCGGCGGGCCGGCGGGTGAAGGCCATCCCCTACCGGTGCCTGCTGCCGAAGGGGATCGAGGGCCTGCTGGTGGCGGGCCGGTGCATCTCCGGCACCCAGGCGGCGGTGGGCGGCGCGCGGGGGATGGGCTCGTGCATGGAGATGGGCCAGGCCGCCGGAGTGGCGGGGGCGGTGGCCGCCGAAACCGGCCGCACGCCCCGCGGGGTGGACATCGCGGTCGTGCAGGCCCGGCTCCGGAGCATGGGCGTGCGCCTGTTCCCCGAGGATCTGGCCGACTGCGAGGGCACCTGAGGCGAGGGGCGGACGCTACCGGATCCGGAACTGGTCGCGGTAGGCCCCGGGGGTGCGGCCCTCGTGGCGCAGGAACAGGCGGCGGAGCTGGCGGGCCTCGCGGAAGCCCACCTCCCAGGCCACCGCCTCGACCGTGAGGTCGGTCTCGGCCAGCAGCATGCGGGCCCGCTCCAGACGGACGCGATGGATCTCCTCGAGCACGCTGCGGCCCAGGCTGCGCCGGAAACGCTTCTCGAGGGCCCGGCGGCCGCGGGCCACCACCCGGGCCACGGTAGCCACGTCGAGCCGGTCCTGGACATGGGCCTGGATGTGCAGGACGGCCTGGCGCACCACCTCGTCGGCAACCGCGACCTGGGCGGTGGATTCCCGTTCGACCACCCCCGTCGGGGGGATCAGGATCGGCCCCTCGGGCGGTGCCCCGCCCCGAGCCATGTCCACCAGCACCTCGGCCGCCCGGCGACCCCACCGGTCCTCGGGAATCCGGACGCCGGTCAGGTCGGGCACGCTGGGGGCGTGGCGGTCGTGGCCGCTCACCACCCGATGGCGGGTCGCCAGGTCCACCCCCGCCATCCGGGCCAGATCGCAGAGGGTCAGCCCCACATAGTCGTCCGAGACCAGGATGCCGGTGAGCGGCGGCAGGCCCTCCAGCCAGCGCAGGCAGGCCCGGGTGCCCGGCGAGAGCGGCCCGCCCCGCTGGATGTCCATCATGTCGGCGGCGAACTCCCCCACCTCCAGCCCGAACCCCCGTTCTTCGAGGCGGCCCAGGAACCCCTCGTGCCGCTGCTCGGAGTAGAGCAGGCGCCGCGCACCGAGGAAGGCGAAGTGGCGACAGCCCTTCTCGATCAGGTGGTCGGCGGCCAGGCGGCCCACCTGGCGGTTGTCCGGGCCCACCGTGAGCACGTCCAGGCCGCGCAGCAGGGTGCAGGTGTTGACCATGGGAACCCCCAGTCGCCGGCAGGGCCCGAGCAGGCAGCGGTAGGCCAGGTGGACTAGGATGCCCGAGGGTCGCCAGGCCCGGAGGGCCTTCCCCCAGCCCGGCGTGTCGGCCTCGAACGCCGCGAACATACACCGGGGCACCCGTCGGAGATAGCGCTGGGCATGGACCCAGAGCTGACCCGGGAAATCGGTCTGGCGCTGGCTCACGAACGCGACGCGCAGATCTCGGGGGGAGCGGGTAGCCATGTCCCCAACCTAGCCGTTCGCATTCTGGCGGGCAAGAGTCGCATTCGGCCCCTTCCCCCGGCCTCCGTCCTGGGGTAGGGTCTGTCCCTATGTCCACGACCTACGATGTGCTGGTGGCCGGAGCGGGCTGCGGCGGGATCTGCGCCTCGCTGCAGGCGGCCCGGCAGGGGGCGAAGGTGCTCCTGGTCGAGCGCGAGGCCGAGATCGGCGGCACCGGCGTGCATTCGCCGGTGGCCCTGGTCTGCAAGTTCCAGCGCCGCGACACCTACGAGCCCATCAACCTCGGCCTCCACCGCGAGCTGTTCCCCGAGGCCTACGCCTGGCGGGGCGAGTTCGACGACGACGACCGGTTGCCCTCCTACGACCACCGGGATCTGGCCCGCCGCTACCTGGAGCTATTGGCCGCCGAGCCCCGGATCGACATCCGCACCGGACAGGCCGTGACCGCGGTGGCCACCGAGGCCGACGGCCCGCGGCAGCGCATCGTCTCCGCGGACCTGGAGCGCGACGGCCCGGTCCCCGCCCGCGTGTTCGTGGACGGCACCGCCAACGGCGATCTGTCCGCCCTCGCCGGCGCCCGGTTCAAGGTCGGCCGCGACGCCGACGGGGCCATGATGCCCGCCACCCTCACCTTCGGCGTCTCCGGGTTCGATCCCTCCAAGCTGCGCAATCCGCGGGTGACCACCTGGGGCGGATACCGCAGCCTGAACGACGAGCTTCGTCAGACTCTGGAGAAGGCCCGGGCGGCCGGCGAGGCCCCGCCGGGCCTCTACGGAACCGGCGCCTTCGCCTATCCCGACGGGTCCATCCTGCTGTTCAACGCCAACCATGTCCGGGGCGTGGACCCGCGCGACCCCGAAGGCGTGGCGGCGGCCCGGGCTGAGGCCCGCGCGCTGGTCGAGCACAGCTTCGCGGTGATCCGCCGCCACCCCGCCTTCGCGGACGCCCGGCTGGAGTTCGTGTCCGACCGGCTGGGGGTCCGGGAGGGGCGGCGCATCACCGGCGACTACGTGCTCACCGGCGAGGACTGCCTGGGCGAGGCCCGGTTCGACGACGCGGTGGCGGCGGGGGCCTACGACATCGATGTGCACGACCCCGACGGCGGGCCGACCCGGCTTCAGCGCATTCCCAACACCCAGGTCTACCACATCCCCTACCGCAGCCTGCGGGCGGCGGGGCTCACCAACCTGCTTCTGGGCTCGCGCTGCATCTCCGGCGACTTCGTAGCCCATTCGAGCTACCGGGGGATGAGCACCATCACCGCCATCGGCCAGGCGGCGGGCGGGGCGGCGGCCCTGGCCGCCACCTTGGCCGGCGGCGACACCCGCGCCGTGGACCCGGCCTGGATCCGCCACGAGCTGCACCGCGCCGGCCAGTGGACCGAAGGCCCCCGCCACCCTCCCCCGTAGCCGCGCCGACCTACCTGTAGCCGAAGCCGCCTAGGCTTTGGCCGCGACCGGGAATGCCGCCGGAAACGGGATCCAGGCACGCCCGATGGAAGGGCTCTCCGTCGCGAACTCCGTCGTGCGGACGGCCGATGGCGCACGAGAAGCTGCTCGTGCCGGAGGCGCAAAGGCCAACGCGATAGGATGCCTGCGTGGACGTGACTCCCCGATGGTCGTCGCGTCGGGTGGAACCAGGGGCGGCTTGACCCGAACCCTGGGATGAAGGACCATGGCCACGTCCCCACGGGCCGGGTTCCGCCCGAAGGCCCGTGGGCGGTGGATTCGTGTTCCTCCGGACAGGGGACGGTTCTCCGCAAGGGCGCGTTCCGCGCCAGGGAGTCGCTATGCTTCGCCACGACATCACCCTCCCCGTCGCATGCCGCGCGGGCTGATCATCCTGCTGGCCATCCTGGGGATCCTGGGAGCGGGGCTGCATCTGGCCCTTTCCCCACGAGGCCGGGGGGAGGAGGACGGCCCGACCGTGATCCGTCTCTACGCCGACGCGGCCTTTCAGGCGCCGGTCCACGAGGCCATCGAGTACTTCCAGCGCCGTCACGAGATACGGGTCGAGGTCGACTACGGGCCGTCGGGCCGGTTCCTGGGCCTTCGGGCGCCGATCGGAGCGGGAGACCTCCTCCTGTCCGATGACGCCGCCATCCTGGACCAGGCGGAAGCGGATGGGCTGATCCTCGAACGCCGCCATCTCGCGAATCTCATCCCCGTGATCCAGGTGCGGCAGGGAAATCCCCACGATATCGCCGGGGTGGAGGATCTGCGGCGCCCGGGTCTGCGGCTGGCCATCGCCGACCGCCGACTGACCGGCATCGGCCGCATCACACCCGCGCTGTTCGCGGCCCATGGCTTGACCATGGAGGCTGTGGGCGGACAGGTGGTCGATATCGCGGAATCCGCCGCCGACCTGGCCCAGGCGGTGGCGCTGGGGCAGGCCGACGCCGCCATGGTCTGGGCGCCGGTGGCCATGCTCTATCGCGACCGCAGCGTGCTGATCGATATTCCGCCCGAGAGCAATGTGGTCTCGCCGCTGGTCATCGGCGTCCTGGCCTCCAACTCCGACGAGGCGGCGGCCCGGGCCTTTGTCGCTTTCCTGGCCGGGCGGATGGGGCAGGACATCCTCGCCCGCCATCACTACGCCGGGGTCGAGGGTATCGAATAAAGCCTCCTCGGCGAGGACGGCCCGCCCCCATTCCCGGCACGCGCCCAGCCCGCCGCCCTGTCCTCCGTTCGGTGTGCCGCCCCGGACATCCGCTCCATGCCCGGCGGCACCGCTCCCCGTAGCCCTCGCTCATTCCGCGCTCCGGAAGGCCATCACGCGGCCCTCGGTGGTGGTGATGATGACATGCCCGTGGGCGATGGCGATGCCATCGGGGATAAAGGCCTCCCCATCGTGAAGCGGGTCGACGGTGATCTGGGACAGTTCAGGATCGTCCTGGCTCGTGTCCCAGACCGAGATGTACATTTCCTGATCCCGGCGATGGCTTGGGCGCGGCAGACTCGCGAGATAGCGGTAGCGCCCGGCGCCGGCGAAGATCGGATGCAGCTCGTCGTGGGCGAACGATCCTCGCAACTCTATGCCCCATTCCATCGTACGATCAGGTTCGCGGACGCTCGGTCTGTCCAGCGATAGCTCAAGACACCGAATGCCGCCATGAGTTGGACCCGCCGTGACAAAGTGTCTGTCGGTGAGGATGGTATTATGGGGGGCGCGCCATTCCGTATCCTCCAGACCCCGCAAGAAGTAGCCACTCCAGATATACTGGGGGCAGACCCAACCATTGGCGCTGAACTGATGACCGCGACTCCGAGGGGTCACGGAAGGTGCTCTGGTACGTTCTCCCTCCAGGGGAGCATTGTTGATACGCACCTGATCACCGACCCGTTGTATCAGATCATTAGCTACGTATCTGGTTACCGTCTGACGGCCCTGGGGCTCGCCGGTGGCCGGGTCCAGCGCCCAGACCAGGATGCCCTGGGGAGCGCCTCCGTGACGGCCGGCATTGACATAGAGCTTGCCGTTATGCAGCACCGGGCTGGAAAACACCGGGTGGGTGCTCTCCAGTTGCTGGCTGGCGTTGTGATAGCGCTCGTATGGAGCGGCCAGAAACGTCCAGATCACCGATCCGTCGGCCAGATTGATCGCCGAGGCGGTGCCATCGTTGACGCCGACGAAGGCCACATCCCCGGCCAGGGTGGGCGGGGCATTCACGCGCCCGCTGAGCCGGCTGGTCCACAATACGCTTCCGTCGGCCAGATCCAGGCAGACCAGTTCGTGCCGGTCGGGCACGGCCACCAGCACACGTCGGCCGTCGGCCACCGGCTGGCTGATCGGTCCGGGTCGGCGCGAGTTGAGGGTCCAGCCCAGGGGGATGTCGCCTTGCGGACCGGACCGATCGACCCGCGTCTCCCACGCCGGTTCCAGCGTGGCCGGGCCGTCGGCGGACCGCCAGCCCCGGCGGCCGAAGTCGCCGCGGAAGGTGGGCCAGTCGGCCGGGTCCGCCTCACGCACACCCTCGGCCCGGCCGCTAACCAGCAGACGCCGGTCGTCGGGCAGGACTTCGGGGAAATGCTCCTCGCGGGCCATGGCGACCAGATCGGTAATCTCGCGGGTATAGCTCCCGCCGGGCCGCGTGTAGAGCATGTTGTTCGCCGGCTTCTGCGCGAAGCCGTTGTACCCCTGCCAGAGCATGGTGTTGGCCCATTCGTCACGCTGCCTGCCGTCATACGAGACAAAGACGCCGTCGCCAAGGAACCACCTGGTCGTGATGGGCCACCACATAATCGTGTTACGCCGTATCGTTTCTGCCCTCACGGAAACCTGGGGCTCAAGAATCTCACCCGTGCGGAGGTCGAACACGGCCACGTTTCTGACGTCGTGGTAAATGAGCCTGTTCTCATTCACGCTCAGCGCGCCGCGGTTCTGGTTGCACAAGTGCAGCCCCGGGAAACCATCCTTCCCCGCCCGCCGGAAGCGCTCCTTGCCGGTGGCCGCGTCCAGGGAGACCAGGAAGTTCTGTTCCACCTGTTCCACCCGCGGCCCCCATCGTTCCGACGCAGCATGCAGCTCGGTGCCGGCCACCACCGCCCCGAAGTCCGCGACCAGAAACCAGATGGGATAGCCTGCCACACCCTCGTAGCGCCAGCGCAGCTCGCCGGTCTCGGCGTCGAGACCGACGATGGCCGTGGCCGGCTTGGCGTTGCTCCGGAAGTTCCACAGGCGGTCCATGGTGTAGTCGTCGGTGGAGGTCAGCAGCACGGCCACAAGGTCACCGTCGCTCACCACCTGATAGGTATACTCGTCATCGGCGAACGTCTTCTCCCAGAGCAGTTCGGTGCCGTCGGCGCTGAGCGCGCGCACGGTCTGGGCGACGTCCACCTGATAGACCCGCTGCCCGTCGCCGACGATATGCCGGGTTCCGAAATAGGCGAAAGGTCCAACACTACTGCTGCGAGGATTGCGCGTACGGATCTCCCGATTCCTCAGCCGTTCGCTCCACTGGATGTGGGGCAGGCGTTCCTCGATGATCTCGCCCGTAAGCAGATCGAAGGTCATCATCTCCAGATCCCGGTCCGACGCACTGTCGCTGCGGGGCGCGAACAGGCGCTTGCCGTCGGTGAAGATATCGAACCCCCAGCGCTTGGCGTGGTGATGGCCCAGGGGCCGCGCCATGCTCCAGCGGACCACGCCGGAAAACGGGTCGTAGCCGCGCGTGCTTGGCGCGTTCCGTCGATGGATGCGTTCGTAGGCCTCCCGTGCGGCGCCCCGATGGTAGAGCACCCGGTCGGTCATGAGGATCTCGCCTGCGCCCGCGACCCGTCCCGCCGCGAGAAATTGGATGCTGTTGGGCGGGTCGAGCATGTCCCGGCTCAGGCGGTTGCCGGTGGAATCGTAGTCGTAGGCCAGCCAGACATCCATGCCCTCGGGACGGGGCTTGCGGACTTCGCGGCCCTCCACCAGAGCGAACCCATGGCCGGGGGCGATCACCCGCCTGATCTCCTCCTCGCCCAGACGCTCGGCGGTGGCTCCGTCGAGCCCCAGGATGTTGACCTTGTTGGTGGGAAAGGGCAGGCGCTCCGGGCTGAGCCAGTGGATGGCGTTGGCGACGGGATGGACGCCCGCCTCCACAAAGGCCGCGTCCCATTGGGCGACGCGGTCGGTGTCGGCGCTCAGGGCCACCACCAGATGGCGGCCTGCGGCGGCCAGCTCGGTGGCCAGGGCCACATCGGCGGGCTCCACCAGCACCACCAGCCCGGCCTCGCCGCCCTCGCGGGCGGTGATCTCCTCGACCTGGGCGGGAGCGGCCAACGGCATGGAGGCCAGCAGGCCTGTGGCCAGCAGGGCGACAGCCCGCCACGATCCGAATGGGCGGAAGGTGGAACGAGGTGAACGAGCGGGAGGGAGGGCTGGCGACATGGTGGGCTCCGGGTTCGGACAGGACAGAACCACCCTACCATGCGGCGATCTCTACGCAAGGGATTCCGGCCGCGCAGGAGGCCGCGTCGCAGCGACGCCTGGACCTGGGTCGCCACCCGCTCGCTGGCGCGACGATCCGCGCCGTCGATCAGAACCCACACGGCGGCATGGCGCGAAAGCAGCCGCCGGACGATCTCGCGCCGCAGGGGCGAATCGACCAGGCGCGCGACCGTCTCCTCGCGGAGGGGGCCGGACCAGACGGGCGGGGCGGACGGCCGATTGCCGCTCGTGCTGGAGGAGCAAAGGCCAATGCGATAGGATGCCTGCGTGGACTTGACTCCCCGATGGTCGTCGCGTCTGATGGAACCAGGGTTGCGGGACAAGTCGCCCAACCGGAGACGCCAGCCATGAACCGCCGCCAGTTCCAGCAGAGCGCCGAGCAGGCCCGCCGCCGCGCCGTGAGCCTCGGCGAAGCGGGCGACCCGCAGGCCCAGGCCGAGCTGCTCGACCTCTGCCGGCATCCGGCCCCGACCGTCCGGCGGGCGGCCGCCTCGGCTCTCGGTAAGCTGGCCGTCAGCCCCGGCCTAGACCGAGCCGTTCCCGTGCTCGGCGAGCTCACCCGCGACCCGCATCCCCAGGTGCGCCAATACGCCCTCGTGGCGCTGGCCCGCATCGGCGATGAGGCTGCTTTGCCGGCCTGCCGCGATGCCGCCCACCGTCCGGACGAACCCGAATACGTCCTGCGGGCCGCCCTGCGGGCCATCGAGCAGATCGAGGCGGCCACGAAGGCCCGGCAGTCCTTCGGTCCTGTGGCCTGTTCGCGCTGCGGCGGGCCGACCACGGACGAGGAGCGCCGGCTGGCCGCACGCCAGTTCCAACGGGTGTACTGTGGTGCCTGCTTCAACGCCGTCTTCATCGAGCGCCGCAACTTCGACATGAAGGTTCAGAACCACAAAACCATCCTCGCCGCGGACCGAACGGTCGTGCAGTCGCGCGGCGAACGGCGGATCGCCGACTGGCTCCACGCCCACGGCATCGAGTACCGCTATGACGACAAGTTCCAGATCATCCAGGGCTTCGCGGTGCGGCCGGACTTCTACCTTCCCCGCTTCGATCTCTACATCGAGTTCTGGGGACTGGACACCACCGACTACAAGATTGGGATGCTCCACAAGCAGAAGCTGTATCAGCAGCAGGGCAAGCGCCTGCTCTCCCTCCACCCGTCCGATCTCCCTCACCTCGACGCCAAGCTCACCGCCGCCCTCGGACCTGAGTTGTCGCCCCCGGGCCAGACAAGACAAGCGTAGCGAGTCGAGTCGGGGTGACGGCTATGCGCTGAACCTAGCCGTTCGCATTCCGGCCCGTCTGGGTCGCAAAACGTCTCTTTCGGCATGCGCCTATGTCGGGTATTTTCAACCACGTCATACGTTTCGACGGAGGTGTCCGGAACGCCTCCGACCTCGCCCGCCACCCGAACGCCAGGTATGCCCATGCCCCGCCCGACCATTCCAACCCGCCGCTTCCGGATCCGATTCGCCCTGCGGTTCGTGTCCGGCATCTCGGCCACCGCCCTCCTGACCGGCTGCGCCACCGTCCTCGTCGCCTCTGGTGGCCCGCCCGTCCCCGGCCGTCTGGGCGAGCTGGCGGCCGAGGTGAAGCCCCCGGCCCGGTTCGCCGGCCATGTTCCGGCCTTCCGGGTGGAGCCGCTTACCGTGACCTTCCACTGGTGGGGCGACGGCGGGCTGGTGGAGCGGCAGTCCGAGATCCAGGTCGTCTACGACGGACCCTACCCGGTCGCCTTCCTGCATCCGAACGCGCGGTTCTTCGGCAGCTATCCCGGCCTCGACACCCGGGACTGGTTCGACGCGACGTTCAATCCCATGTTCCCCCGCTTCGGCACGGCCATCCCCATCGACAATCTGGGTGGAAACTCGACCACCGAGGTGCTCGAGACGGGACGCCGGGTCTCCTGGATGGTGCGCACGGGACCGGCGGCGGACGACGCCGAGGCCCACGAGGCCTGGCTGCGCGACGGGACGCTGCCCGAGGGCGTCGAGGGCGACCGCGGCGGCGCCACCCGCTACACCCTGCGGGTCGATCCCGTCTTCGGCTATGTGGTGGACCGACACACCCGGTGGCGCAGGCAGGAGCACCCGACCACCCGCCAGGGCGAGCGGAGCCTTACCCACAACCCCGGCGCCTGGTACGCGCAGGGCATCACCTCGATCTGGCCCGACGAGATCAGCTACGACTACATGGGCGTGGCCTGGGGGCGGCGGGGCGAATCGATCCGGACCCTGCGCCATCCCCGCCCTGACGACGCGGAGGCCGAGTTCGTGATCTGGTCGAACAACAGCGAGGCCATGTACCGGCGGTTCCATCCCAACGTGGCCCCGAACGGCTTCGCGGCCAATCTGCGCGACCGCCGGGGCTGGGGGGTGGCCCTGACCCACGAGCACGACGAGGGCTCGGCCTACAACGTGTGCCCGATCTGGGGCGGCTACCACACCCACATGCCGATCAAATCGGCCCAGGCCTCCGACGGCGGCTGGACGGGCGAGGTGCATCAGCGGCTGCTCACCGTGCCCCCCGAGATCGTGGATCACATCATCGCCCACGCCCACGTGGCCAACGCCCAGGGCGAGGTGATCCTGGTCCGGGTGGCTGAGGACTTCG
>PXDE01000075.1 GCA_003566475.1 PVC group bacterium
ATTGAACATTGAACATTGAACATTGAACACTGAACACTGAACATTGAACACTGAACACTGAACACTGAACACTGAACACTGAACCCTACCCCTGCCCATCCCCAGAGGCCACCCCAAGGACTAGACGCCCTCCCCCGGCTCATATACCTTGTTGCCCCATGAGCACGGTCAGCGAGATCGACCTGTCCGGCGTGCCGCCGGTGGATGCGGTGGGGATCGAGGAGCGGGCGGCCCGCTTCCAGACCCGCAGCATCAAGCGCGAGGCCAAGGTCCACGCCCTGAAGCTCGCCCTGAGCATGATGGACCTGACCACCCTCGAGGGCGCGGATACCCCCGGCAAGGTGCGTCAGCTCTGCCGCAAGGCCCTGCACCTGCACGACGCCCTCCCCGGCCTCCCTCACGTGGCGGCGGTGTGCGTGTACCCGGAGCTGGTGGCCACCGCCCGCGCCGCCCTCGGCGACTCGGGCATCCATGTGGCCGCCGTGGCCACCGGATTCCCCAGCGGGCAGTACCCCCTGGAGGTCCGCCTCGAGGACACCCGCCGGGCCGTGGAGGCGGGGGCCGACGAGATCGACATGGTCATCAGCCGGGGCCGGTTCCTGGCCGGCGACCTCGCCTTCGTGTTCGACGAGATCGCGGCCACCCGGGAGGCCTGCGGGTCCGCCCATCTCAAGGTGATTCTGGAGACCGGCGAACTGGGCTCCTACGACGCGGTGCGTCGGGCCAGCGAGCTGGCCATGCGGGCGGGCGCGGACTTCATCAAGACCTCCACCGGCAAGGTCCAGCCCGCCGCCACCCTGCCGGTGACGCTGGTCATGCTGGAGGCCATCCGCGACTTCCACCGGCGCACGGGCCGACAGGTGGGCATGAAGCCGGCCGGCGGCATCGGCACGGCCAAGCTGGCCTGGCACTATCTGGTGATGCTGCGCGAGACCCTGGGCGAGGCCTGGATGTCGCCGGCCTGGTTCCGGTTCGGGGCCAGCCGCCTCGCCAACGACGTGCTGATGCAGCTCATGAAGCAGGAGACCGGCGCCTACCAGGCCGCCGACTATTTCTCGAACGACTGAGGCCCCCATGACCACCCCGCTCAACTTCGACACCACCTGGCGCTACGCCCCGGCGCCCGAGTCCATTCCGGTGCGGCTCCGGAAGTCCTATGGCCTGTTCATCGGCGGCGAGTGGACGGAGGCGAAGGACGGCAGGACCTTCCGCACCATCAACCCGGCCAGCGAGAAGGTCCTGGCCCGGGTGGCCGACGCCTCGGCGGCGGACGTGGACCGGGCGGTCAAGGCGGCCCGCCGGGCCTACGACCGCGTGTGGTCCAAACTGCCGGCGGCCGAGCGGGGGAAATACCTGTTCCGCATCGCCCGCATGATCCAGGAGCGGGCCCGCGAGTTCGCGGTGGTCGAGTCCATGGACGGGGGCAAGCCCATCCGCGAGTCGCGCGACGTGGACATCCCTCTGGTCGCCGCCCACTTTTTCTATTACGCGGGCTGGGCCGACAAGCTCGACTACGCCTTCCCCGGCCGCCGGGCCGCGCCCCACGGGGTGGCGGGTCAGATCATCCCCTGGAACTTCCCCCTGCTCATGGCCGCCTGGAAGCTCGCGCCCGCCCTGGCCACCGGCAACACCGTGGTGCTCAAGCCTGCCGAGACCACCCCGCTCACCGCGCTCAAGCTGGCCGAGCTCATCCAGGACGCCGATCTGCCCCCCGGGGTGGTGAACATCGTCACCGGCGGCGGCGAGACGGGCGCCGCCCTGGTCAACCATCCCGGGGCGGACAAGATCGCGTTCACGGGCTCGACCGAGGTGGGCAAGCGCATCCTGCGGGCCCTCGCCCCCACCGGGCGGAGCTACACCCTCGAGCTGGGGGGCAAGGCGGCCAACATCGTGTTCGAGGATGCGGCCCTGGACCAGGCGGTGGAGGGGATCGTCAACGGCATCTTCTTCAACCAGGGCCACGTGTGCTGCGCGGGCTCGCGGCTGCTGGTGCAGGAGTCGGTGGCGGAGACGGTGGTGGCCAAGCTCAAGGACCGCATGGCCACGCTCATCGTGGGCGACCCCCTGGACAAGAACACCGACATCGGGGCCATCAACTCCAAGGAGCAGTGGAAGCGCATCCAGGGCTACCTCAAGCTGGGCGAGGCCGAGGGGGCGGAGAAGTACCAGCCCGCCTGCGCATTGCCCGAAAAGGGATACTGGTGCCCCCCCACCCTGTTCACCGGGGTCTCCCAGTCCGACCGGCTGGTCCAGGAGGAGATTTTCGGCCCGGTGCTGGCCATCCAGACCTTCCGCACCCCGGCCGAGGCGGTGGAGAAGGCCAACAACCCCCCCTACGGCCTGTCCGGCGGCGTCTGGACCGACAAGGGGTCCAAGATCTTCAAGATCTCCTCCAAGGTCCGGGCCGGCGTGCTCTGGGCCAACACCTACAACAAGTTCGACCCCACCGCCCCCTTCGGCGGCTACCAGGAGAGCGGCATGGGCCGCGAAGGCGGCCTCCACGGCCTCCTCCCCTACGTCCGACTCCTGGATCCTGAACACTCCTGACCCCTGACCCCTCCATGAGTTCCTCCCGCATCCCCGTGCTCAAGACCTACAAGCTCTACATCGGCGGCGCGTTTCCGCGGACGGAGAGCGGACGGTATCTGCCGTTCGCCGCGCCGTCGGGGCGCGTGCTGGCCAACATCTGCCACGCCTCGCGCAAGGACGCCCGCGACGCGGTGAAGGCCGCCCGCGCCGCCTTCCCCGGATGGTCCGGGGCCAGCGCCTACCTGCGCGGCCAGATCCTCTACCGCCTGGCCGAGATGCTCGAGGCCCGGGCCGAGGCCTTCGCGGCCGAACTCAAGGCCCAGGGCCAGCCGCTGCCCGCCGCCCGCAAGGAGGTCCAGGCCGCCGTCGATCTTCTCGTCCATTACGCGGGCTGGACCGACAAGGTGCAGCAGGTGTTCAGCAGCGTGAACCCCGTGGCCTCGTCGCACTTCAACTTCTCCATGCAGGAGCCCACCGGAGTGGTGGCGGCGGTGGCCCCGGACCGGCCCGGCCTCGGGGGCCTGGTCGGCCTGCTCGCCCCTGCTCTGGCCGGCGGCAACACGGTGGTGGCGGCGGCCTCCGAGACGTTCCCGCTCACCGCGATCACCCTGGCCGAGGCCATCCACAGCTCCGACGTCCCCGGCGGCGCGGTCAATATCCTCACCGGCGTGCGCAACGAGCTGCTCGCCCCTCTGGCCGCCCACATGGACGTCAACGCGGTGGTCTACGCGGCCGAGGACGGCGCGGCCTGGGCCGAGGCCCGGGTCCAGGCGGCGGAGAACGTCAAGCGCATGATCCGCCGCGCCCCCGCCGCCCCGCCCTCCCCCTACGCCATTCTCGACACCCTCGAGACCAAGACCACGTGGCATCCGGTGGGGGTCTAGGGGCGCCTTGCCACACCCGAACGTCCGCTTTGACTTCCGGGCCCGATGTAATCACATTGTGATCATGAAGGCCCCCCTCATCCGCATCGGGAACAGCCGTGGCATCCGGATCCCCAAGCCGCTGATCGATCTTTGCCGCCTTGGCGACGAGGTGGAGCTTGAGGTGCGGAACCAGGAGCTGACGATCCGTCCTCTGCGGGCGCCCCGGCAGGGGTGGGATGCGGCCTTCGGCGACATGGCTTCGAGTGGCGAGGACCAGCCGCTCGACCTGGTGGCCGAACGTGGACCGGCCTGGGACGCGGAGGAATGGGAATGGCCGTCCGACGATTCGACGTCTTCCTGATCGGGCTCGATCCCTCGCGGGGCAGCGAGATTCGCAAGACCCGGCCGTGCCTGGTGGTTTCGCCCGATGAGATGAACGCTCGCATCCGCACCGTGATCGTCGCGCCCATGACCACCAAGGGCAGACCCTACCCGACCCGAATTGCCTGCACCTTCCACGGAGTTGAAGGCCAGGTGGTGCTCGACCAGATCCGCACGGTGGACAAGGAGCGTCTGCTCCGAAGGCTGGGGACCCTGTCCCGTCCGGTACGCGGTCGGGTACTCGCAGTGCTTCGCGAGATGTTCGAACCTTGAGGACCGCCCCCGTTCCCCAGTCTAGACCGACGGGCCTGGTTGCCCGGCGGACCGCCGCGACTTGTTCCTGCCGTAAGGCGTGCTCTTCTCCTTAAGGAGCTGCACGCAATGCTCGTTCAGGCTCTCGCCGTGCCGCAACGCGCCAATGGCAAGGGTCTTGTGAAGATCGCTGCCGACGCGCAACACGAACTTGCCGGAGTACGTCCTCCCGGCAGTTGCCTCGGGTAGTGGCACGGCGTCCCGCTCGCAGATCTCGATCCATTCGTCGACCGCCTGGCTGAGTTCCCGGAAGACCTCGACCTCGTCGTCGCCATGGACGCCGCCCAGCATCAGGCCGGGGCAGGTGCCGACATAGCACCGGTCCTCTTCGGACCATTCGACGATCTTCAGGTATCGGTCGCTCGCTTTCATGGCCCGGAACTTTTTCGGCATGGTTGTATAGTACTTGAGTGATACTACATCGTCAACAGGAGAGGGGGCAGGGCCAGAACCTTGGCCCGACATGGGTGCCCGGGAATCCATGTCTGGATGGTTGGGGGCAGGCCATACATGGGCCCCCTGCGTCGCGCCAGGAGCCCCCAGGCAACCGGGCACCCCCATGGACTGCGGGGGCAAAGTCCCGTCCTCGGGACGGCGACCCCGCTTTGGCTGCAGCCTCGAGCGCCATGTCGGCCGCGTACCCGGCGGCGCCTGAATCCTTGGCGGATTCAGCTACGCGAAGGCCGCGCGTCCAAGGTCTGGACGGTTTCGTCCAAGGCCTGGACGGAGGGGAGATGCCCATGGCGCCCGTGTCCAGCCGGTCGCAAACGTGTCCGACCGGACAGTTTTCCGACCGGTTGGGCGACGGGTTACGCCGGTCCATCCTCGCCCCTGGGGATGGGACGGCCCTGGGGGTCGCGGGCGGGTTCGCCGGTCTCTTCGGCGAGCTGGGCGAGCATGCCGGGGGTGGTGACGTGCTCGAGCTGCTCGGAGGTGGCGTGGAGGTGGTCGAGGGGCAGGCCGAGGCTGCGGTCGAACCAGGTCTCCCAGAGGCGGTGGGAGCGGATGATCCGCTCGCCCTGGGCCTTGCCCCGGTCCAGGAGCCGGATCCCGTCAGGCTCCGAGGCCACCCAGCCCTGCCTCAGAAGGTGACCCAGCGCCCGCCGGGCCACCCAGGCGGAGCCCACGGCCCGGCTGCCGGCCGCGATCAGCTCCGGCCCCGGCACCGGTCCCGCCCCCGCTTCCGCCGCCCGGACCAGATGCCCCAGGATGTCCTCGCGGGCCACCTGCACCCCCAGGCCCAGCCGGTGGATGGCCTTCACCACCAGCCCCTCGTGCGGCGCGACCAGGACGGCCAGCCCGAACAGCGCCCCGGACACCACGGCCATCGTGCCGACGGTGCTGGTGTCCTGGAATCCCCACAGGCGGGGCACGGTGATGGCGGCCAGGTGACCGCCCGCCGCCGCCAGGAAGGCCAGGGCCAGGCTCAGGACCAGCACCACCCCCAGCCGCCGGGCCAGCAGCAGCGCGGTGGCGGGCGGCACGATAAGCATGGCCACCACGAGGATGCTGCCCACCGCCTCGAACGCGGCTACCGTGGTCACCGCGACCAGGGACATGTGCAGGGCGTGCATGAAGCCCGCCCGGATGCCCACCGTGGTGGCCAGGGCGGGGTCGAAGGCGGCGATCCGGAACTCCTTGAACAGCACCGCGATCACCACGCCGTTCAGGACCAGCGCCCCCAGACCGCTGGCGAAGGCCCGGGGCACTTCCAGGCCGGCGATCCGCACCCGGTCGAGCGGGGCCAGTTCCAGCGCCCCGTAGAGCACGCAGTTGGGATCGATGTCGACATGATCGACGGCCCGACGAATCAGCACCAGCCCCAGG
>PXDE01000340.1 GCA_003566475.1 PVC group bacterium
AACCGGGCCCGGTGGGCCGCCTCGCGGCGGACGGCCGGATCGGGGTCGGCGAGATCCCGGACCAGCGCGGCCACCGCCTCGTCCTCGGGCTCGCGATGGAACACCCCGTGGCGGTCGGTGATCCAGGTCACCCGGAGCCCCCGCGACGCGGCCATGGCCTCCACGATCTCCCGGGGCGGGGTCGGGCGGTGGCGCAGGGCCTCGGGAAGTTCGAGGGTGTTCCGCGACGGCCGCATCCAGGCCAGCCGGATGTCCGCGTCGAGCAGATGGCGGTTCATGATCCGTCCAATCTCCGCGTCGCCGACGACCAGCCCCTCGGCGGTGGGCGCAGCCGATATCGGAGCGGGTTCGGGGGCGTGCCCGATGAGGGCCGCCGGGGCTTCCGGGGCCAGCGTCTGCTGGACCACCATGGCCCCGCCGCCAGCGGCGGCGAGTCCGAACCCGGTGGCGACGGCGGCGGTCTTGAACTGGGCGATCAGAACCATCTTGAGGGCTCCTTCGGTGTGGGCGATGGCATGGGTGGAAACAATGCCGGCGGCGCCGGCGGAGGAGAGGCCCCCGGCCGAGACCAGGTCGGCGGCGGAGGTGGTGGTGGCCACGAATCCGGTGGGGAGGGCCGTCGGCGCGGCCTCGGCCGCGAGGGCCTGGACGAGCACGGCGCCGCCGCCCATCGCCACGCCGTTCCGGGCGAGGGCGCGGCGCAGGCGTTCGCGGCCCCGGGCGAGGCGGGTGCCGGCCGTGGCCACCCCGAGGCCCAGGCGCCGGGCCGTCTCGTCGAGGGACAGGCCCTCGAGGTGGAAGAGGACCAGGGGACGGCGGTAGCGTTCGGGCAGGGCGTCGAGGGCGGCATCCAGTTCGGCCCGGAGGTGGCGCCGGGCCAGGTCCGGGAGGGTGTGGTCCGGCCGGTCACGCATGGCCGTCTCCTCGCGACGGAGTCGGCGCTGACGCGCGATCCGGGTGCTTTCGGCCAGGCGGCGGGCCACCCGGTGCAGCCATCCCCCCAGCGAGGGGTCGCGCCGCAGGGAACGCGCCTTGCGGGCCAGGGTCAGAAACACCGCCTGGGCCACGTCCTCGGCCTCGTGTCCGTCGGCCAGCACGCGGGCGCAGACGCCACGCACCATGGGCCCGTGCCGACGCACCAGCTCGGCGAACGCCTTCTGGTCCCCCTGCCGCACGAACGCGGCCAGCAGCTTCCCGTCGTGAAGTTCGGATCGCAATCGGATGCTCCGGTTGACTCATACACCCCATACCACGACGCCGCCACGCCGGATTTTTCATCGGCTCTCTTTTGGGTTCGGAGCCCACACCGCACCCGGGGAGGTGCCGAGACGGGCCTGTCCGGGCTTCGCCGGAGGTTCATCCCTCGTCCGGACACCTGCCGGAGGGCGAGCGTGCGGATGGGGGCGCCTGGACCGCACTTGTTCCGCCGCCTCGCCTGCGATATGGGTTTTCCGTCCGATTCCCTTCGACCCTCAGCCAAGGATCTCCCCATGACGACCGTCCCCGTCCGCCTCCCCGCCGAACTCCCGCTCCGTCATGAGGCCGAGGTTCTGGTGGCCGGGGGTGGCCCGGGCGGGATCGGGGCGGCGGTGGCGGCCGCCCGCGAGGGGCGCGATGTCCTGCTGGTGGAGCACTACGGATTCCTGGGCGGAATGGCCACGGCAGGCGAGGTGAATCCGTTCATGCCCAACCACGCCAACGGGCAGTCCCTGGACCAGGGGATCTTCGAGGAATGGCTCGACCGCATGGGCCGCTATGGCGGGCGCGTGGAGGGCACCCGGATTTTCGACCCGTACGCGGCCCGCCTCGCCGCCGAGGATCTCTGCCTGGAGGCGGGCGTGCGCATTCTCTACCACCACCGGGCGGCCCATGCGGAGGTCGCGGATCGCCGGATCGAGACGCTCGTGCTCCATAGCAAGAGCGGGCTCACCGCGGCCCGGGCCGCCGTCTATGTGGACAGCACGGGCGATGGCGACCTCTGCGCCCTGGCCGGCTGCCCGTTCGACTATGGCGAGGAGGGCCACGGGCAGGCCCAGCCCATGACCCTGTGCTTCAAGCTCAAGCTCGATACCGAGGTGCTGCGGGCATTGGGGGTGGAAGGCTCCAGCGCGCTCAGCCTCGTCCGCTCCAGATTCTCCGAGGAGATCGAGGCCGCCTATCAGCGGGCCAAGGCGGACGGACGCCTGCAGTGTCCCCGGGAGAACGTGCTGATGTTCGGGTCCGTGGAGCCCGATGTTGTCCATTTTAACACCACCCGGATTCTCCGGAAGGCGGCCACCGACGGGGTCGAGCTGTCCGAGGCCGAGATCGAGGGCCGTCGCCAGTTTCGCCAGCTCGTGGAGGTGCTCCGCCGGGACGTGCCCCTGTTCCGGAACAGCCGGATCCATTCGATCGCTCCCCAGATCGGGGTGCGCGAGTCCCGGCGCATCCGGGGACGGGCCCGGATCACCCGGGCCGACTTCGGGCGGGCCTCCACCTTCCCGGACGGGATCACGCGGGTGAACCGCCCCATCGACATCCACTCCCCCACCGGATCGGGGACGGAGATCGTCCGGCTGCCCAAGACCGCCTGGTACGAGATTCCCTACGGCTGCCTGATCCCCGAAACGCTCGACAACGTCCTGGTGGGCAGCCGCTGCATCTCGGCCGACCACGCCATCCACGCCAGCCTCCGGGTGATGCCGCCGGTGTGTTCGATCGGGCAGGCGGCGGGCACGGCGGCGGCCATGGCGCTGGAGGCGGGAACAGGGACCGGCCAGGTGGACGGGGTGGCGCTCAAGGCCCGGCTGATCGCCCAGGGGCGCAACCTCGCCCGGGACGGGGAGGTTCCGGTGCTGGACGACTCGCCCGAGGCCAAGGCCCGCCGCCGGCGGCAGGCTGCCGCCGAGGCCCGGTCCTTCTCCGCCTGAGCGGCCCGCGCGGCCTGGCCCGCCACCTCAGCTCGATCCGTGCCGCTCCGGCATTCTCCCCACAGCAAGGGCGTGCGGATCCGAAGGTGGCTAGGCCACGGGCCGGACGGGTAGCCCCGAGCCCCTCCTCCGGCCGCTCGCGCCGGTGTTCATTTGGACTGACGATCGTCAGTCCAAATGAACACCCTCCGCGTGGCTTCGGCCCTCGGGACGTTTCCGGTTCATGCGGGACAGACGTCCCCGTCCGTCTCCGCGATCTCCAGAGCTTGAAATGCCCTTGATTCGGTTATTGAGAATGCCGATCACCGCGCACCGATCACTGGCCACCGCCTCTCACCATTGCCTCCGCCCGCCGCAGATCCTCTTCGGTGTCGATGCCGGGCGAGGCGGACTCGGTTTCGAGCACGCGGATGGCCAGGCCGAGGTGGAGGGCGCGGAGCTGCTCGAGCTTCTCGGCCTCCTCGGCCGGGGACGGGAGCGCGGCCACGAACCGGGCCAGGGCCCCGAACCGGTAGGCGTAGATGCCCAGGTGACGCCAGTGCAGGCCGGCCACCGGCCCCGGCCCGCCGTCGCGGACATGGGGAATGGGGCTGCGCGAGAAGTACAGGGCCCGCCCGGCCGCGTCGGCCACCACCTTGACCACCGACGGCGCGAGCAGATCCTCGGCCAAACCGATGGGCACGGCGGCGGTGGCCATGTCCCAGCCCGGCTGGGCCACCGCGGCGGCCAGACGGTCGATCAGAGCGGGGTCGATGAACGGCTCGTCGCCCTGGATGTTGATGACGATGGTGTCCAGACCTTGGACGGTTTCGTCCAGGCCTTGGACGGCCTCGAAGATGCGGTCGGTACCGGAGGGATGGTCGGGTCGGGTCATCACCGCCTCGCCCCCGGCGGCCTCGACGGCGCGGCGGATGGCCTCGTCGTCGGTGGCCACGATGAGGCGGTCCAGCGAGGTCGCCTTGCTGGCCTGGCGCCAGGTGCGGACGACCAGGGGCTCGCCGCCGAGGTCGCGAAGCATCTTGCCGGGCAGGCGGGTGGAGGCGGCGCGGGCGGGGATCACCCCGATCACGCTCATGCCGGTCCGGGCTCCATCCGGGCGAGCAGTTCGTCGGGCGAGCAGCTCGCGGTGCCCACCTTGCCCACCACCACCCCGGCCGCGTAGTTGGCCAGCTCGGCGGCCTCGACCGGGGAGGCGCCCGCGCAGAGGGCGAGCATGCAGGTGGCGATGACGGAGTCGCCGGCCCCGCTCACGTCGAACACCTCGCGGGCCCGGGTGGGGATGTGGTGGGGCGGGCGATCGGGCTCGAAGAGCATCATGCCCTGAGGGCCGAGGGTGATGAGCAGCGCATCGACGTTCCACTGGACCAGGAGCTGCTCCCCGGCCCGCCGCAGCGCGGGATCCTCGGTCGGCGGGGGCGGGCTGACCATGTCCGTCTCTCCGGCCGCATGGAGGGCCTCGATCCGGTTGGGGGTAGCCAGGCGCAGGGGGCCGATGCGCAGGGCGTGGTTGTCCTTGGGGTCGTAGCCCACGGGCACGCCGCGCTCCGCGCAGACCGCCATCACGCGGTCCACCAGCTCGGCGCAGACCACCCCCTTGCCATAGTCCTCGACGATCACCCCGGACACCCCGGCGTCGAGCGCGTCGCCGATGCCCCGGAGCAGCGCCTCGAGCGCGGTCGGGTCGGGCGCCCCCGCCCGCTCGCGGTCAACCCGGACGATCTGCTGGCGGTCGGCCATGACCCGGGTCTTGGTGATGGTGGGCCGGGCGGCGTCCTCGACCATGGCGTCGCGGCCCACGCCCGCCTCGTCGAGCAGCCGGGCCAGGCGCTCGCCGTTGGCGTCGCGTCCGACCACGCCGGCCAGGGCGCAGGCGCCGCCCAGGGAGACCAGGTTGAGCCCCACGTTGCAGGCGCCGCCGGGGACGTCGCGCTCCCCGGTGACCTCGAGCACCGGGACCGGGGCTTCCGGGGAGATCCGGCGGACGCGGCCTTCGACGTAGCGGTCGAGCATGAGGTCGCCGACCACCAGCAGGCGGTGGCCGGGGAAGCGGTCGAGGAGGCGGCGGGCCGCCTCGGGGGTCAGGCTCATCGGCGTCGGGTTCTCCGGCGGCGCGGGGTTTCGGGGACGCGGGGCGGGTCGCCTTCGCCCACCCAGAAGTCGTCGCCGGGGCCGTCCACGCGGTCGAGGACCAGGCGGACTTTGGCCACCGGGACTTCGCCCTCCATCCGGGTGATGAGGCGGCGGGGGTCGGAGGAGACCCAGAGGTCCATCCGGCCCCGGCGCACGAACAGCCCCTCGAAGGCGGCCTCGGGGGTCAGCTTGACGCTCTCCACGTCGCCGTGGGAATTGGTGCGGGCGTTCTCGAGGTCGCCCGCCTGGACGGTCAGATCGTAGATCTTGTCGTCGGCCATCACGCGGAACTTGCGCTCGGAATCGGGTTCGAACTCGGTGCGTCGCATCCAGTACATGAAGGAGACGAGGTCGCGGGTGTCGGCGTCGAGTTCAAGGATCCGGGCCCGGTCCCGGTGGAGACGGATCCACACCGCCTCCTTCTTCTCGTGATCGAACAGGGTGACCTCATGGGCCTCATGCCGGCCCTCGCTCAGATCCTTGGTGAAGCGCACGGGAAGAAAGGTGTCGGGATCGATGAGCGTCTCGATGAAGTCGTCCACCGGATAGATCCGGCTGAGGATGGGGCCGGTGCGGGTCCGGAAGCGGATGGCCAGGAGCGTGCGGCCCTGCCACTCCACCCATTCCACCGTGCCGGTGGAATACCCGACCGCGAGCAGGCCCCAGTAGACCCGGTAGGTGAGGGTTTCGCCCACCGGGAACCAGAATGTGTGGTTCGGAGGGTTCCGGGCGGGGGTGGCTTCGGTTTCGGCCACCTTGCGGGCGGCGACCACCCGGGGATCCTGGGGGTCGGCGTAGTCGTTGGCCCGGGCGGCGGGGAGGGCCATGGCCAGGATCATGGGGATGAGAGGTAGCAGACGTCGGGTCATCAGG
>PXDE01000097.1 GCA_003566475.1 PVC group bacterium
CCATGCGCTCCCCGAAGAAATTGGGGTGGGCGAGGCTCACGAAATCGTGGCTGCGAACCAGGCGGCAGTCATCGGAGGCGACGTCCCGGTCGTAGCCGAAATAGCGGACCCCGTGGCGGCGGGTCCGCTGGACGAAATACCGCATGCCGTGGGGCCGGGAGGCGTTGTCGAGCAGATGGTGGACCACCGGATCGGCCCCCAGCGTGGCCCGCATGGCCCGGGCCACGGCGGAGGCCGGCGATTCCGGGAAATGCTCCGTTCCGCCCAGATCCCGGGGGTGGGCCTCCGCCGCCAGCCACAGCGCCTCGGCCAGATCCCACGCCGACCCGCAGCATTGGATCTCCGAGAGCTGGCCTGGTGACGGCTCGTCGGTCCGGAAGAACATCGGCGTGGTGAGATGCGCATCCGCCAGGTCCCGGTGATAGGGCTCGCGGTAGTCCGAGGGCGAATCGCCCAGCAGCAGGGCCGCGACCGCCGGGTCCGTCCGTCCCTCCAGACTGGCCCGCAGCGTCCGCAGCACGGCATCCTGAAACCCCTTGATCGTCCGGTACCGGCTTTGGAATCCCTCCACCGACGACGGATCGAGGCGCACCGGACCCACGGGCACCAGCGCCTCGAAGCCGATATCCATTCCCGCGCCTTCATTGAGTTCCCGGTCCAGCCAGGCATAGATCTCCGCGCCTGGCCCGGCGGGGGACTGACCCTTCCTTCGACGCGTCATGAGGGCTCCGCGGGGCGTTCGAGCCCGTCCGCCATCACCCGGTCCCCGGGCTCGAACCGGGGCTCGGCTCCCAGGCCGTGCACGGTGGGTGCGAGAACCGCGAAGGGCCCGTCGGTGCGCCACGGCGGGTCGGCCAGGGGGCGGGCGGTGGTGGGATGGAGAATGCCGGTGGGGTGGATGACCATGGCCTGGCTCAGCGCGAACTGGAGCGAGGCCGAGGCCCCGATCTCCATCTCCAGCATCGATCCCATGAATCCCTCCAGGCCTGCGGCGGCGGCCGCCGCCGCCACCTCCCGGGCCCGCCAGAGCCCCCCGCATTTCATCAGCTTGATGTTCACCGCGTCCGCCGCCTCGGCCTCGGCCAGCCGGGCCACGTCCCGGGCGTCGAAGCAGCTCTCGTCCGCCATCACGGGAATCCCCGTGGCCCGGCGCACCTCGCGCATGCCGGCCAGATCCTCCGCCACCACCGGCTGCTCGACCAGTCGGATGCCATGCCGTTTCAGCCCGTGGAGGCGGCGGACCGCTTCGGCCGGGGTCCAGGCCTGGTTGGCGTCGAGGCGGATCCGGGCCTCCGGACCGGCCGTCGCCCGGACGGCCGCCACGCTGGCCGCCTCGGCGTCGGCATCGGGGCCGCCCACCTTCAGCTTGAAGTCCTGGTACCCCGCCTCCACGGCCTGCCGGACATCCTCGGTCACCTCGTCGGGCGACTTGATGCCGATGGGGAGATGCAGGGGCATGCGCGCCCGGGCCGCTCCGCCCAGCAGGGCCACCACCGACTGGCCCCGGGCCCTGCCCACCACATCCCAGAGGGCCATGTCCGCCGCCGCCACCGCGAACGGATTCCCCGCCGCGCGTTCCAGATCGGGAATCAGACGCTCCAGGTCGGCCGGATCCCGGCCCCGCAGCACCGGGACCACGGTGTCCATGATCAGCCGTGCCAGCTCGGCGGGCGTCATCCCTTGGGGCCAGAGCGGGTCCGTCGCCCCCTCGCCGAACCCCGTCCATCCCCCGTCCGTCCGGATCTCCACCAGAACATGGGTCCGGACCGGAACATCCGTCTGGCCGACCGCGAGCTGCCGGGCCGTGGTGAAGGGCGAGCGGGCGGGACGGCTCACCAGATGGACTTGGACTTCGATGATCTTCAGCTTGGCCATGGAGGCCGACGACCATGCCCGCGGGTTCCGGCCCTGTCGATCCCGATCCGCTTCGCCCGGCCCCGGCGTCTGTCCAGACCTTGGACGATCCGGTCCAGACCTTGGACGATCCGGTCCAGACCTTGGACACCTCCGTTGACGATCGCCACGTTACGTGTCCGGCCCTGGCCTGCCCTCCAAAGCCCCGCCTTGCTGCGGCCTTGACGCCTGGCCACCCCTCCCGCTCAATTCACAAACCACAATCTGCAATCCATCTCCCCCCATGCCTGAGACCATGCGCAGAGTCGTGATCCATACCGACGGCGGGTGCCACGGGAACCCGGGCCCGGGCGGGTGGGCCGCCGTGCTCGCCCATGGCCACCATCGCCGCGAGGTCTCCGGGGCCGAGCCCGCCACCACCAACAACCGGATGGAGCTGCGGGCCGCCATCGAGGCCCTCCGGACCCTCAAGGAACCCTGCGAGGTGGAGATCCATACCGACTCCGAATACCTGAAGGATGGCATCACGAGCTGGATCGCGGGGTGGAAGCGGAACGGATGGCGCACGAAGCGGAAGAAGCCGGTGAAGAACGAGGATCTGTGGCGGGCCCTGGACGAGGCCTGCGCCCGTCATCAGGTGGAATGGCGCTGGGTCAAGGGACATGCCGGGCATGACGGCAACGAACGGTGCGACGAACTCGCGCAGAAGGCCATCGCCGACCTGAAGACGGCTCTGGGCCCGGAGCGTCTGGCCTCCGCGCTGGCCGCGTTCAAGGCCGGACCCGAGGATCCGGACCTGCCGGACCTGTTTGGAGGGGCAAAGGTTTCGTGAGCCCCCGACCCACCCGCTCCCACGCTCCCGACTCCCGACGGCCCATGCCCTGGTGGCAGGGCTGGCTTCCGCTGGCCCCGGCTCCCATCCTGTTTCATCGTCCCTTTGTCATCGAAGTCCTGGTACCGTTCCTGCATGCGCTCGGACCCTGAGATGCTCGCCACCCTCATCCGGATCGCCGGCGTGAGCCAGGCGCTGGTCCTCATCGCCTCCGCGCTGGTGCCGTTCCAGCTCGACTGGCGGCGCGAGCTGGCGGTCCTGCCCCGGCTCCATCGTCAGCTTCATTGGGTGTACGGCGGGTACATCGTCATCTCCATCGTGGCCTTCTCGACGCTGAGCCTGCTCCACGCCGACGAGCTGGCGGCGGGCGGCGGGCTGGCCCGGGGAGTCTGCGCCTATGCCACCGTGTTCTGGGGCGTGCGCCTGACCCTGCAGGGGGTGTTCGACGTCAAGCCCCACCTCACCGCCTGGTGGCTCAAGGCCGGCTACCACGGCCTCACCCTGCTCTTTGTCTACGTCACCGCCGTCTTCGCCTGGGCGGCGTTCGCGCCGGGCGGGTAGGGCACGCTGTCCTCCACAAATCACTGCTTGCCAACACGATGTCCCCAACGTGGCACGGCGCTTCCAGCCCGTGCCCGAGCGAGGCCGGATCCCGGATCGACCATAGTCGGCGAAAACGCGGTTCATGGACCGTCAGGGACCACACCTCGCACGGCTCCGGGCTAGAAGCCCGGGCCACGGGGGGGCGGCCCACATCGCACATCCCACATCTCACAGCCCAGATCGGCGCCGCTGTCTCACCCTCCATCCGGCTGAGCCCTGCTGCGGCGGGGTTCAGCGGCCCTAACTGACCACGGATCACGGTCCCCCTCTTCCCATTGCCTCCGCCCCCTGCGGCGCATAGAATCGGGGGCCATGAGCACACCCCTCAGCATCCTCCTCCTGGTCACCGACCAGCAGCGGGCCGACACCCTCGGCTGCGTGAATCCCGCCATCCGGACGCCCCATCTCGACCGACTGGCCGCCGAAGGGCTGCGGCTGGACCGCCTGTACCCGCCCACCCCGGTCTGCCTGCCCTGCCGGGCCTCGCTGGCCACGGGGCAGTACCCCTCGACCCACGGGGCCACCCACAACCATTCCGCCCTGCCCATGGACTATCCCAAGGTGGTGGCCCAGGCGTTCACGGACGCGGGATACCGGACCCACATGATCGGCAAGAGCCATCTCAATCCCTGCCACGGGGCGGGCAGCCCGGAGGCGGCGCCGCTCATCTTCGACACCGCCCGCTACCGGGACTGGCACGGGCCCTGGTACGGGTTCGAGCACGCCGACATCAGCGTGGGTCACAGCACCGAGACGCACGCCGCGTCCATGCACTACCGGGTGTGGCTGGAGGACCGGGGCATCGATCCCGAGCGCTTCTTCGGCCATACCGCCTATGCGGCCTACGGGGTCTGGGATCTGCCCGCCGACGCCACCAGCTCGCATTGGGTGGCCGAGACCACCATCGCCTCCATGGCGGCGGCCCAGGCCGAGGGCAAGCCCTTCTACATCTGGGCCAACTTCCCGGATCCCCACAACCCCTGCTGCGTGCCCGAGCCCTGGGCGTCGATGTACAACCCCGACGACCTGCCCGCCTTCGGGTTCAAGCCCGGCGAGCCGGATTGCTTCGAGGACAAGCCTCCGTTCTACCGCGAGATCCTCCAGACCGAGGGCGACTACGCCGCCCGCTACTCCGACCCCGCCATGCCGGGGGCCGACAACGTGTCGCACTTCGAATGGACGGAGCGGCAGCGCCAGGAGAACGCCGCCCATTACTACGGGATGGTGTCGCTGATCGACGAGCAGGTGGGCCGCATCCTCGACGCCCTCGAGGTGTCCGGCCAGGCCGAGCACACCCTGGTGGTGTTCACCAGCGACCACGGGGATCTGCTTGGGGACCACGGGCTGTGGTGGAAGGGCATCTTCGCCTACGAGGAATGCCTGCGGGTGCCGGGGATCGCGCGGCTGCCCGGGCGGATCCCCGCCGGGGCGGTCACCCAGGCCCTGACCGGCCTGCTCGACCTCGCCCCCACCTTCTTCGACTTCGCGGGGGTCGCGCCGCCGCCCTGGCTGGAGGGACGGAGCCAGGGCGCGGTCTGGGCCCATCCCGACGAGGAGCCGGGCGCGGGCGCGGTGGTGGTCGAGCACCGCCCCTGGAGCACGGCCTGGAACCAGCGCATCCTGGTCACCCGCACCCACAAGCTCATCGTTTACGCGGGCCGGGACTACGGCGAGCTCTACGACCTCGCGTCCGACCCCGACCAGATTCGCAATCTCTGGGCCGACCCCCGCCACCACGACCTCCGTGACCAGCTCATGGCCCGCCTCCTGTCCGCCGAGATGAACCGCCGCCCCGTGAACCCGGCAGTGCCGGTGCCGCTCTGAGCCGGAACCATGCAGCGGAACCGCCCTCCTTCGCCAAGGCTACGGAGGCCACGCGAATGGACGCGAATAAACGCGAATGGGGAGAAGGTGGAACCTCTCCCTGGATGCTGGCCGAGCACACTCACGGAACGGTGAGCGCCCTGCGCACCCTCCATCCGTCTGGAATTCGCGTCCATTGGCGTTCATTCGCGGTTCAGACCTGGCTTGGGGGCTGAATCGTTCCGGCTGAGCCGGGCGCAAGTTGAACAAGTCCGCCCCCTCGTGTATTCTAGAGCCGTCGGGGGCGCGCGCAACGGACCGCCCCGGGCATCCCCAACCATCCGCAAGGAGAAGGACCATGCGTTCAGGTAGGAAGGGCAGAGCATTGCCGACGGGACTGCGGCGGACCGCGATCATGCTGGCGGTCGTGATGGGGCTGCATGGGGCGGCGCCGTCGTCGTTCGGTCGCCTGATCCAGTCGGAGCCGATCCTGGCCGAGGCCGCCCGCGAGGCCGACCTGGCCACCATCCGGCAGATGCTGGAGCAGAAGGTGGTGCAGCACCGGCTGGCCGAACTGGGCTTCACCGCGGAGGAGATCCAGCTCCGGCTGGACCTGGCCAGCGATGCGGAGATCCATCAGTTGGCGGTGCAGTCCGAGACCCTCCTGGCGGGCGGGGATGGCCTGGGTCTGGTGATCACCGTGCTGGTCATCATCCTGCTCGTCATGCTGATCCTGCGGATCGCCGCGCACGACGCGCCCGGCGACCCCGACCTCCTCGTGGCCTGAACGCCGCCGGTCGCACGGGGGCGG
>PXDE01000529.1 GCA_003566475.1 PVC group bacterium
CCACCGCCTACGCCGCCTTCATGATCCCCCACTCCACCGGCACCGACCCCGACGGCACCTACCGCACCGCCGTGGCCGGCTACCGCAGCGTCTACGAACGCTTTCCCCGCAGCCGGTTCGCGCAGCGGGCCCGGTTCTACGAGCTCTACAAGGGGAACAATACGAGCCCCATGGACTGGATCGAGGCCCGGGCCTCCGAATACCGCCGCGACTACCCCGACTGCCCGCTCCTGGGAGTCGTGGAGTCGGAGGTCGAGTGGCATCGTCGGATTCGAGCCGAGCGGGCGGCCATCCGGGAGCGCCTGGCCGCCGAAGCCGGCGCCCGCCAGCAGGCCAAACGAGATTCACAACACACAGGAGACCAGGAATGACAACCCTCACCAACCGCCCGTCGCCGCTGTGGAGGCTTACGCCCCTCCTGGCCCTCGCCGCCCTCGCCACCCCCCTGTCCGCCGCCCAGGAGCCCGGCCTGGTCGAGGTCGATGACGTACGCCCCGGTTTCGGCCTGGGGGGCACCGAGCAACGCACCTTCACGCGGCCCGATGAGGGGCACCCGCACTGGCGGCTCATCGTCGCTCCCGCCCAGGAGTTCCGCCACCGTCCCCATGGGCAGAAGCCCAACCACGGAACGTGGAACACCCACTTCACCGACGAAAACGGCGGTCCGCTGGGGCCAGGCCAGCCCGGCCGCTTCTCCTGCGTCGTCACCGGCCCGGACGACCCCGAGAACCACTTCCAGTACACCTTCACCGGCTACGTCGAACCGGTTCGCGCTCCGGGCGACGCCGGACCCGGCGGGACCGGAACCGCCGGAACGGCGGGTGGCCCCGGCCAGCCGCTCCAGCCCTGGGAGATCGTGGGGAAGACGGCTTCCGACCTTATCGTAGTTCCGACTAGACACCATCCGATCGCAACGGAGCAGGAGGCCCGGTTTCGGTCAGTTGGGCGTGATGGCGGGGACATTGCTGCGAGCTGGGAAGTGCTACTTCCTGGCGGCGCGGAGCCTCTGGAGGGCATTGAAGGCGGAACGGCGGTGAGCTTCGATCCTCCATCGTTCGGACACTTCATCATTCGGGCGACGGCCGAGGGTGGAGCAACGGCCCTCGCCACCGTCATGGTCTACGAGGTCGGGATCGAGTCAGGGACCGGACCCTTTCCCGAAGGCCACAGGAAGGTGGTCAATCCCAATGACTTCCCCGATGCGGATCTGGTCGATTTCGCGGGGAACCCTCGCAGAGGAGTCCCGGACTGGAGGAACGCTCAGAGTTTTCGGGCCCTGGTGACGCCTGCGGGTGCGCCGGAGCTAAGCTATGAGTTCCGCGCCCAGCCCGAGATCGGCGCATTCTTTGACGGCAGCCCCACCATGGCCGCCGACGATCCCCCTCCGCATAATCCCGAGTATGAGCTTGCCTACTACCTCATTCCGGGCGCCGATGAGGCGCAGGACTTCGTGGACGTCGAGGTGCGCGTCACGGATTCCGATGGGCTGGACTTTACGACAAGCTACCGGCTCGATCTGCAGATTCCGGACGCCAGCCTCGTTGAGCTATATCGGAAGAACGAGTATAGAGCCGTCGACGTGCCATATGCCGGAATTCCAAATGCTTCAAGCCTCCATATTTCTTGGGAGACGCGCGTCCACTACCGGGTTAGGAGCTTGGGAGCGGACGTCGAAGATACTTCTGCGATGTATGCTCGGGAGCATTTCCTCGGCGAGTTTCATCCGCAGAGACCTGCGGCGTGGGGCCATGACTACAGCTATTATGCGTGGCACCTATTCCGGGCTGCCTATCGTCGCTGGCTGGATACCGCAATCGATGGCGACCAGCCTCCGCTGGAGCTAGACGCACCCGATGTCACGGTCCAAACCACCGAGATCAACACCAGCCAACCGACGTTCTTGAATCCGAGTCGAGACTGGAATCTCATAGCGGATGTCATCAGAATCAGCGCAATGGCACCGCCTGACGAAGCTGTTCCGGACCCGTTCGAGGAGCGATTCGTGATCTGGGACAACACTCGGATTCACGTTCCCTATCGGAGTGCGATGGAAGCATTGAATGTGATGTCGGAGGAATTCGACCGGCCTGTCGTTTTGCTTCTGCAAAAGTGGTTCGCGCAAGACAGGCCGGTCACCCCCGCGCTCGAAATTGACGCCAGGATCGGCCAGGCGGCGCGAGTACGGGTGCATGCTGAGGATCAGGAGCTTAAGGAAGGGAAGGCCCTTCTGCCATGAAGGGGGCGAACGTATCAGAAGAGCGTGCGCTCCGGGATTCTGGTTCAGATCTGAGGCCTTCGCGAGTCCTGGCATCGGCTCTGGTAGCGGTTCTTCTGGTGGCGAGTGCGGGCCACGTGCTCGCCGACGAGCCCTCGGGGAACATCACCATGGTCCATCTGAATCCAACAGTGTGGACGGTGGTAGGGGAGGCCGCCCGTCTTTACGGTGTACAGGTGGTCATGGTGGGGGAGGAGTCCGTTGACGCAGGTGCCCCCCCTCGCGTGTTTTCGGTGAATGGTCTCGGCGCGGCGGAGTTCATGGCTGAAGTGGCCGTTAAGTATCCCCGCCATGTTGTCGAAAGGCATCCCCGCCACGATGTGTGGCTGGTGTACCCCCGAGGTGCCGAATGGACCTGGTACCACAACAGGGCCCAGTTCCGAGCGACACGAAAGGAAAACACCCGGTCCGCGATGGACGAGGTCATGGACGCGGTGCCGAATGGTGTCGCCCGGCATGTGGAGGCGACGGACGGGCCCCGCTCGCGTCGGGGCTCCATGGGTGTAGCCGCCGCGCGGGGTCTTTATCTGGAACCACCGCCTGGGGAGGGCGTGGTGCTGTCCGCGTTTGAAGGACCGGTTTGGCACCGGATTGCCGAGGTTCTGGCAACGGAGCGTCGTACGTACTTCGTGGCAACGAATCGCCGGGCAGAGGCACCTGACGGCACAAGGGAGGGGCCTGGGGATGAAGGCAGGTGGAGGTGTTTCTGGACGATCGGCTCGACGGAGGACTGGTGTGCTTTGGAGGACGAGGAGATTCTGGCCCGCATGGAGGGGGCGAAGCAGGCAAGACCTGATCTGAGGGGATACCTTTCGTTCCAGCCGCTGGATCGGCTGGCTCGGCTGACAGATCGTATCGTGGGGGATCACTACGACCTCCGGGCCTGGGCTTGGGTTGCGTGGACCCCCCGGCTGCGCTTCACGGACTGGGCGGTTTGGGTGGCCGCCCGGGAAATAGGGCAGCCAGACTCCTTGGCGTCTCTACAGATCCTCCTCGCCAACGCCACCTGTCCCCATGTACAGCAGTTCCTTATGCGCCATATCGAAGAGGCGGACGAAGAATGGATGTTGCGTGCCTATCCTATTCTTGCGAAGGCTCCCGCCGACCTTCCGGAGAAGGTCTGGAGGGCATGGGAGCTACACATTGCTCAGGCGAGATCTCGGGAGATGGATCTACGGGCGGAAGCCTGGGCGCTTCCTCGTCCAGGTGGTGTCCGAATTGGAGATGATGGCGGGGGAGTTCCATCGGAGCAGGTAGCAGATCCTGAGCAGGTCGCCCGGATTCGCAGGCGGTTCGAAGAGGTGTTCGCGGCGGCCCCGGTTGCCGACCAGGCGGTGCGCAGGCGCGCGGCCGAGGGGCGTAGGCGTCTCGAAGAGATTCTCGGCGTTGACCCGGACCGAACCTTTGGACATATGCTGCCCAACAACCCTTCCCAGGCCAAGGCTGATCAGTGAAGGGGTCATTAGAGGAGTTCGGGGTCGGACCACGTTTAGCCGTTGATTGGGGAGTTCGGGGTCGGACCACGTTTAGCCGTTGATGGTCAGTGATTTAGCCGCATCCGACGGGTCTGTGGAGCGCTATGGCTCGATTTTTGGGGTCGGAAATCGGGCTATACGGCGGGACGGCGAGGTCGTAGGCTACCGGCATGCCACGGGCGAACCGTCATATCCTGGCCGGGTATACCTACCACCTGACGCACCGGTGCCATGGCGGCGCTTTTCTCCTGCGCTTCGCACGGGACCGGCAGGCCTACCGGACCCGGCTGCACGCGGCGATCGGGCATTGGGCGGTGCGGCTGTTGAACTACTGCCTGACCTCGAACCATGTGCATCTCCTGTGCCGGGCGGACGGCATCGAGGATGTGGCCGGGATGATGAAGGAGGTCGCCGGAGGCATGGCCCAGGCGTACAACCTTCGCAAGGGCCGGGGCGGGGCGTTCTGGACCGACGGGTATCACGCCACCATGGTCGGAGACGGTGCGTACCTGTGGCGGTGCATGCGGTATATCGACCTGAACATGGTCCGGGCGGGCGTGGTGACGCACCCGGTGGAGTGGGAGTGGACGGGATGGGGAGAGCTTATGGGTCTGCGGCGGCGGAACCGGCTGCTGGACATGCCGACGGTTCTGGAGGCGCTGGAATGCGAGAAGGCGGAGACGTTCCGGAAGCAGTATGCCGCGTTCGTGGAGGAGGCCCTTGTGCCGGGGTCTCTCCAGAGGGAGGCCTGGTGGTCGGAGTCTCTGGCCGTGGGAAGCGACGTCTTCGTGAATGAAATCCGGGAGGCGGTTCAGGCGGGAAACCTGCGGCGCCGGCTCGGCGTGGTCTCCGGACCGGGCGGGGAGACTGTGCTCCGGGAGTCGTCCGGCCCGTATGGGGCGGAAAACGTGCCCGAAAATCGAGCCATGGCCCTTTCCTGGGAGGCTCCATGAAGGCTAATCCGCACACCATCAGAGAGATAGCGTGGTCCGACCCCGTATTCCGAGGGGTCGGACTTTGAATTCGAGAATCCATAGCCTGGCCCCCACCGGCGATTTCGCCCGGGCGAGGCGGACGAGAGCTGTTGGGGGGCGGGGGCGCCGCTGGTTCTGGGAAAGGGTCGTCTGATCCGGGTGCCGGGCAAGGAGTGGTCCATAGACCGTCCGGCGGCGAGAATGGGCCGTGAAGCTCGTCGGAGCTGGATGCGGCGCCGAGGCCTTCGGCGTCCATCGTTCAGGGGTCAGGGCCCGGGCCGGATCTCGACCCGGCGGAGCATGACGCCGAGTTCGCGGTCGTCGCGGCTGGGGCCAACGGCGGCCGGGGTCCAGGGGCGGCTGCGGATCTCGACGGTGCGGAAGCCGGTGGCGGTTTCGGCGAGGATCCGGCCGGTCCAGATCCGGAAGGGATCGGGGGCGGCATCGGCGTCGGAACGCCCTTCCACCACCTGACCGTCCACCCGCACCTCCAGGTGCGCGTCCGGCGCCCGGAAGGGCCGGTCGTCGGCGACCACGAGCCGGACGGTCAGCGCCCCGGCCGGTCCCGGCTGGGGGGCGAGAACCTCGGCCCTGGCGGCGGTCCACCGGAAGGGCGTCCGGTCGAGATGCCGTTCGGCGCCGTGGAACCCCGGCCCGAGAAACCGTTCGTCGCCGTCGACCCCAATATCGACGCCCCACGGGCCCGCGGGGTCGAGAGGCTGGAGGGTGAGCCGACGGATGCCCGGCCCCCGTGCCTCTCCGTCTGCGAAGGGCGCTGGTAGAGTGGCGTGGTCCTCGCCGGCTGGATCCGGGAGAAGGGCCAGCATGGCGGTCACCGGTTTCCGGGCCGGCCAGGTCCAGAGGGAGCCGGACGGAGGCGCAGGCAGACGAAACCCAGGCTCAAGCTCGGCGATGACCAGAGCGGCGGTGGCCGTGGATGACCAGGGAAAGGGAAGGTGGAGAGAAGCTGGGCCGGTGGGATGGAGCGTCGACCGCTCCGGCCCCAGCGCCCAGGCGGACTCGGGGCGGGGAACTGCGAAGTGCGGTGGATCGCCCTGGGGGCGCAGGTCGACCACGAGCGGCTTGGAGGGGGCCAGTGGCGTCACCGCCAGCCGATCCGGCACCGGGGCGTCGGATTCGAGCACCAGGCGGATCGGGCCCGGCCCGGAC
>PXDE01000419.1 GCA_003566475.1 PVC group bacterium
AGCCCGCCCCCGGGCAGCGGACGTCCGGTGGCCCACTGGCAGATGTCGTGCGGGTCGCAGAACGCGACCACGGCCAGAAACGGCCGGTTCCGTCCGGCCCGGAGATACCGGGCGGCCGCCCGCGCGATCTCCTCGTCGTGGCCCTTGTTCTCCAGGACCTCGGTCACCGCGAACCCATGATGGGCATGGTGGGTGGGATCGAACTTGAGATGCCACTTGCCGAAATAGGCGGTGTCGTAGCCGCCCTCGGCGAAATAGGCGCCCAGCCCCCGGATGGACGGGGGCAGCCGGGCCCCGTCGTCCGGCCACCCGGCCCCCGGGTTCCCGGGGTGGCTCCGGTTGCACTGGATTCCCGTCTGGTGGGGATGGAGGCCGGCGAACAGGGCGTTGCGGGCGGGGATGCACACCGGACTCGCGGTGTAGGCGCGGGAGAAGACCGTGCCCCGGCCCGCCAGCCGGTCCAGGGCCGGCGTATGCAGAAACGCCGGTCCCGACCGGCAGCTCATGGCCTCGGCGTGATGCTGATCCGATACGATCAGGAGGATGTTCGGGGCGGCGGCCATGGTCGGCCTAGCCGGGTTCCGGCGCCGGGGCGCCGAGGATGGCCGCCTCTTCGGCTTCGAGCAGGCGGTGTCCGGCGGCGAGGCGATCCCGGCGGCCGGCCTGCCGCTCGCGGTCCGCCCCCAGCGCCTCGCGGCGCCGGGCCACGAGCCGCCGGGTCTCGCGGGGATGGGGATCGCCGAGGTTGTCGTGGAGATCGAGGAAGCGGTCGAGCCCCATGATCTCCCGGACGCGCGCGTCGGGAAGGCCCGGCTCGGGGTCGCCGGTGAGCCGGGCCGCCTCGTCCAGCAGCGCGCCATCGAGGTCGGCGGGCCGGACGCCCCGCTCGCGGGCGATGCGCACGCAGGTGGCGCAGACGCGGTGGGCCTGCCGGCCCGCGAACCTCCGCTCGCGGATCAGCACGATGGCCAGATCGGGGGCGCCGGAATAGCCCGCCCGCACGATCTCGCGCATCCGGTCGCGGTTCACCTCGAGGTTCTCCAGCAGCCGGGTCCAGAGCTGCAGGAGCTTGCGGGCGTGGGCGCAGCCGTTGAGGGCGCAGACCGGGGCATGATAGACCGGAAGCACGTCCTGGATGGGCTCGTTCTTGAAGGTGAGCACGGCCGTCATCATCTGCCCCATCACCGCCACCGCCGCCTCCCGGACATTCTCGAAGCGCCCCGCGTGGGCCTTCTGGGGCATGAACGAGCTGACGCCCCGCCAGGGCGGGGCGAGCCGGATCGAGCCGACCTCCTCGAGCGACCAGACGCTGTGGTCGAGGGCCGACCGGTCGAGGGTCAGGGCCAGGCTGGACAGCGCGAACAGGATCTGCGGGATCTCGTCCTGGCTGCCCTCGCAGTCGTAGGCGGACTCGAGGGTGTCGTCGAACCCGAGGAGCCGGGTCACCAGCTCGCGGTCCACCGGCCAGCCGGTCCCCGAGCAGGCCCCGCAGCCGCCGCTGTTGAGATTGGTGTGGCGGTAGGCGAGGTCGAGCTGGGCCTCGGCCCGGGCCAGGCCGTCGTGCACGGCCACCAGATAGGCCCCGTAGGTCGTGGGCTGGGCATGGGAGAAATGGCTCTGGCCGGCCATCAGGGCGTCGGCATAGGTCTCGGCCGCGGCCAGGATCCCCTCGCGGCAGGCGTGCAGGTCGTCGAACACATTCAGCAGGGCGTCGCGCATCTGCATGCGGGCCATGGGCTCCTGCAGGGTGCGGCCGTAGTTGATGACGCTGGCCGCGTGCTCGTCCCCGCCCAGCCGTTCCTTGAGCCAGTCCTCGCCGCCCCAGCCGCGCTCGTCGCCGGTCAGGACCAGGGCCTGGAGAACGCGGCGGGCCAGGGCGGTGTCCACCAGCCCCTGCCGGTGCAGCATCACCGTCCAGGCGCGGTCCATCCGGCAGCAGTAGGCCAGCCGGGATCCCAGGCGATCGAGTTCGAGGCCGGGCAGCCGCCGCAGGGCGCTCCATTCGGAGTCGGGAGGCACCCCCAGCGAGTGGTAGCGGTGGTCGGTCCGGCGTGCGTAGTCGGGAGAGGTCATGGAGGGGCTCCTGAGGCCAGGGGTTGAGGCGGAAGGCAGAAGGGACGGAGCCAGGCGGCGACATCGGGGGCGTCGCGCAGCGCGGACATGCGGTCGAGCAGATGCTGGATGCGGGCCTCGTCGCGGAGGCCGCCATGCCGGGCGCAGTCCCGGAACTTGGTCTCGACCTGGGACCGGGTGATCGCGGCCGGGTCGCGGACCTGGGCCTGGGTCCGCACGCGCATCCGCGAGCGCCCGTCCCGAGTCCGGACGATGACGCCGTGCGGACGGTAGGCGCCGGGATGGAGGCCCGGGGGCTGGGGACCGGTCGGGGGCAGGTCCGGAGGCGGCGGCACATGCCGGATGGCGTTGGCCAGCGCCGCCACCTCGCGGTCGGCGGCGACCGCCTCGTCGCGATAGGCCTCGAGCGTGGCCGGGCCGCGCAGGAGGGTGTGGGCGACGCCCCAGGCCGCGCAGAACTGGGCCGCGACCTGGGGATGGCGCCCCGGCCGGAACGGTCCGCCCACCAGGCCGCCGGGACCGCATCCGAACAGCTCGACGGCCACGATGTCCTCGGGGGCGACGGGCTCCTCGGCCATCAGCCGCTCGGCCGCCTCCTGCACGGGATGGCAGGCCCCGCAGCTCGGGAACCGCTTGATGGCCACCCGCCCGATCTCGAAGCCCCCGCGGTCGGCGGCCAGCGCCTCGGCCGACAGCGGGCCGCCGTCGAGATAGAGGGCCGCGTACCCCGCCTCCCCTTCGAAGGCCCGGCGCGGACCGGTGATGCCGTGGCGGGCCAGCTCCACCGACCAGAGGGCGGACCGGGCGGCGAAGCCGGGCTGCAGGCGCTTGGTCAGGGTCATGTCCAGCAGCGCCTGCCGGTTGCCGGCGGCCTGGGCGTACGCGATTCCGAGCGCGTCGGCGGTCTGCTCCGGGTCGAGCCGCAGCAGACGGGCGGCGGCGATCACCGCCCCGAACCCGCCGACCAGCGAGGACGGCAGGAAGCCGATCCCACGCCGGTGGCCCTTCTCGGCCAGGCCGATCCGGGCCGCGATCTCGATGCCCATGACCATCGCGGCCAGCAGATCCGCGCCCGACGCGCGGCCGAGCGGCCCGGCGGCCAGCACGGCCGGGACGATCACCGAGGTCAGATGCAGGGAGGCGGGGCTGTACACATCGTCGTAGTCCAGGGCATGGATCATGGCGCTGTTGGCGAAGGCGGCCTGCGGCCCGGGCAGGCGGCAGTCGTGGAACAGCACCTCCGCCTCCGGGGCCCCGCCCCAGCGGCGCATCAGCGCGCAGACCTCGGCCACGCCGGGCTGCCGGATGCCGGCCAGGGCGCAGCCCAGGCTGTCGAGCAGCAGGCGCTCCGCCGCCGCGCAGGCGGCGGGGGGGATGTCCTCCGTCCGGGGCTCGCCGCCCAGGCGGGCCAGGGTCTCGGCCAGGGTGCTCATGCCGCCCACTCCCGCAGGAGGATCAGGAGGTGGCGCAGACCCAGCAGGGCCAGGAGCGCCACCGTGGCCTGCGAGACCGTCCGGTTGCTGAAGCGGTGCAGCACCCGCACCCCGAGCGCGGTGCCGGCCAGGGCCGCCGCCAGGGCGATGAGGCCGGGACGGAGATGCCGTTCGGCGAACAGGCCCGTGGCCACCAGACCGGGCAGGCGGAGCGCGGTGCCCAGGCCCAGCGCGGCCTGCACGCTGGCCGCATAGCGGAGGCGGTCGAACCGCTGGCCGTGGACATAGGCCACGGTCGGCGGGCCCCCGGTGCCGAAGATCCCGCTGAGCGCCCCCGAGACCAGCCCGCAGGGGACGCCGAGCCAGACCGGCCAGCGCCGGGAGCGGGAGGAGGGATGCAGATGCTGCGCCACCGTGGCGAACAGGATCACCACCAGCGCCACCCGCAGGAGGGTGGTCTGGGCGAGCATCAGGAGCAGCACCCCGAAGGGCACGCCGGCCAGCACCGACCCCAGCAGCAGGCGCATCCGGTCCAGCCGGAAATGCCGGCGCAGCCCCGCGAGCATGGCCAGGTTGACGGCCAGACCGGCCGGCGCGAGCAGCGCGGTGGCGTCGTGCACGGACATCCGGTCGCTGAGCACGGCCAGGGCCAGCAGCCCGAACCCGAACCCGACCGCCCCCTGAAGCAGGCCGGCCACGGCGGCGGCTCCCGCGATCAGGAGCAGCTCGCTCATGTCCCCCGCGCTGTCGCGGCCACCATGCCGGGCAGTCGCAGGGCGAAGCGCCGGACCAGGGCCTCACGCAGGGTCTGCGCGGTCCGCGGATTCTGATCCACGATATTGTGCCGCTGCTCCGGATCCGCGCCCAGATCGTAGAGCTCGTCGGTCTCGTGTTCGGTCTCGATATAGGTGTGGGTCGCGGTGCGGATGGCCCGGTAGCCCTGCTCGCAGGTGACACAGGCCTCCCGGTGGTCCGCCGCCGGATCGCCCAGGACGGCGGCGAAGGACGCGGCGTCGAGCCCCGGCTGGGCGGGCAGCCCGGCCCATTGCGCCAGCGTCGGGTTGAGATCGGACAGCTCCACCAGCGCATGGGTGCGTCCGGGCGCGATCCCCGGCCCGGCCACCACCATGGGCACCCGCAGCGAGGGGTCGTAGGCCGTGTGCTTGATGAACAGGCCATGGTCGCCCAGGTGGTCGCCGTGGTCGCTGATGAACACCACCAGGGTGCGCCCGGCGTCCGGGCGTGCGGCCAGCGTGGCCAGCAGCGTGCCCACCTGCTCGTCCAGATGCTCGACCTTGGCGCTGTACTGCCGCCGCGCGATGAGGATGTCATCGGGGGAGGCATGGCGGTAGCGCTCGTGACGCCGCCGGATGCGGGCGGGCCTGCCCTCGAGGTCGGCCGGAATCGGGGCCGGCATGGGCGCCTCGCGGTAGCGCTCCCCCAGCCGCGCCGGCGGGGCGTAGGGGTCGTGCGGGGCATGGAAGGACACGGTGAGGTACCACGGGTAGTCGTCCTCGATGTCGCGCAGCCGTTCCGCCGCGAGCCGGCCGAGGAAGCTGTCCGGATGGTGCTCCTCCTCGATCGGCCAGTCCTGGCAGGCGCCGATGATCCATCCCTTGCGGGCCCGCTCCCGGAAGTCCTCGGCGAACGCGGCCAGCCGGCCCTGGCGCTCGAGGTAGGCGGTGTAGGGGCCGGTGGGGCCGTGGCCCGACCGCAGGGCGCCGGACATCACCCCATCCAGCTCCAGCGCCCGGGTGAACCCGTAGCAGGCGTTGAGCGGGCGGGTGCCATAGACGCTGCCGGGGGCCCCCGGCTTGGCCAGGTCGTGGCGACCCACGAACTCCACCCGGTAGCCGTGGTCCCGGAAATGCCGGTAGTGGTTCGGAATCCCGACCGGCATCACCGCCGTCCGGTTCGACAGCGTGCCCGTGCGGGTCGGCAGCAGCCCCGTGGCCAGGGCGATGCGCGACGGCCCGCAGACCGGCGCCGTGGTGCAGCACCGCGTGAACACCCGGCCCCGGCCGGCCAGCGCGTCCAGGTGCGGGGGGCGCACCTGCGCGGCCCCGGCATAGCCCAGCCAGTCGTGGCGCAACTGGTCGGCCATGATGACCAGGATGTTCGGCGGACCGTCGGGAACAGGGGGGCGATTCGGATGCATCCCACTCATGGTGCCCGAAAATGGATGGCGTGGCCACCCTTCATGGCATGCGCCAGCCGTTTCCTCCGGCGTGCCGTCTCACCATTCGTCCGGCTGAACCAAGGGATTCAGCGGCCTGCACTGCTCTGAGACACGCTGAAGAATGCCGCTCTCCGCCAGTCTCGCGCCGAGGTCTCCCCCTTGTGGCGGCCGTTCGACCGAGTCTTCGAGAGAGAACGGCTCCGGGCGG
>PXDE01000395.1 GCA_003566475.1 PVC group bacterium
CAATCGACCGCTATCGAGTGCCATCGAACGGGAGGCGCGACATGGACCTGTTCAGGAAGTCCGCGGGATACCGGTATCTGGACGCCTTCGTGCTCGCGAACGTGATCGATCTGGCCACGCGGCACTTCTGCATGAAGTTCCTGATCTCGCGCACACTCAACATGATGGACCGGTACATCAAGGGGCTGGGACAGGAGTTCGTGGAGTCGGGCGGGTTCCGCGAGCGTCTGAGTTCCGTCCGCAGCGACGCCAGGTCGCGTCAGGAGAGCGATTCCGCCGCCGATGCGCCCGCCTGCCCGAAATGTGGCGCCCCGATGCGGCGCCGCAGGACAAGGAAGGACGGCCGCCCTTTCTGGGGTTGCTCCGAGTACCCCGCCTGCCAGGGTATCCTGGATATTCGCGCGGACTCCTCCCCGCAGGAGGGCCGTGGAGAGGATGGCAAGGGCTAGACCAGCCGCTCAAGGTTCCAGGCCGCCGCCCGATCCGGTAGCGGCATCTGGCGCCACCCTCCGCACGATCCGGCTCACCGCCGCGTCGCGGACCACCCCGGGAAGCACGGGGAGCAGGTTGAGGCCAAAGACGGCCACCCCGACCAGGATGGCGGACCGGACGATGCCCAGCAGGAATCCCCAGGTGCGCCTCGCCTTGGCCGCCAGGCGTTCGTTGCAGAGTCGGATGACGAAGGCCCGGATCCTGAGCAGGACCAGCCAGGTCGCGGCGAACAGAAGCAGGAACCCGGCGAAGCGTCCCGTGGCCTGCTCCAGGAGGGGCAGGCGGGCCAGCAGATCGCCGACCAGCCGGAACAGGCTCATCCCCGCCACGGCCGCGATCAGGGTCCGGAGCGTCCGGTAGAGCTCGCGGCCGAGCCCTCCGATCCGGCCCCGGAGGCCGGACAGGACGACGTAGATGGCGGAAAGGATGTCGAGGAAAGTCATGCGGAGGCGTACAGCCCTACGAGGTGCTTGCGATCGCTCAAGGTCGGGCTTCCCTGCGCGTATCCTGACAGGGAGCGACGGGTTGTCAATCGGCGGAGCCGGTTCCCGGCGTGCATCCGGGGTGGCGAAAGGGTAGGCTTCTTCCTGACTGCTCTGAGGCACCCATGCACGCCATTCTCCACAAACCATTGCTCTTCAACAGGATGTCACCGACGTGGCACGGCGCTTCCAGCCCGTGCCCGAGCGAGGTCGGATCCCGGAATGACCATGGTCGGAGGAAGCGCTCCTCGTGGCCGGGTCGGGACCAGATCTCGCTCGGCTCCGGGCTGGAAGCCCGGGCCACGGGGCGCCGCCTGATGGCGGCTTCACTTCATCCATCGTACCTCGTCAGTTTGCCCTCCGTAGCTCCGCTGCGGAGCGTAGTAGGGTCGATCTTCGGTTTCCACGCATCCCGCATCCCACATCGCGCCAGCCGTCTCACCCCTTTTCCGGCTGAACCCAAGGATTCAGCGGCGGCTACTGACCCCTGAAGACTCATGATCACCCGCCCTTGTCCCCGCTGTCAGAAGGAACTGGAATGGACCGAATACGAAGGCCAGCGCGTGATGCGCTGCGCGACGTGCCGGGGCCATCTGGTGCCGGCGCCGAGGCTGCGGGCGATCAAGCGGAGCGACCAGCTTGGGGCGGACGCCCTGATGGAGGAGGCCGCGCGGGATTTCAAAGGCCCCACGCCCATCGCGGCCAGTTGTCCGGCCTGCAAGGTCAGGATGAGGCCCGAGCCGATTCCGGTGCCGGGGATGGACGTTCACATGGACGTGTGCCGTTCCTGCCAGATGGTCTGGCTGGACGGAGGCGAGCTGGCCCTGCTTCAGCTCGCCTACGAACAGACGCCGGAGTACCAGGAGATCGCCGAGCGACGTCGCCGGGCCCGGGAGCTGGAGGCCTGCCCGGAGCGGTCGGCGAGGTTCCAGGAGGATCTGTCCCGGCTTCCGGATGAGCCCAGTCTGGTCGGAGAGATTGTCCACGAGCTGGTCACGGAAATCGCCACCCCCCGCCACCGGTGGGGGGTCTGGTCGGCCTTCCGGGGGCTCCGGTAGCGCCCTGGTCTTGCCGAACCGGGCGAGATCGCCCATGGTTCCGGGCGTATGCCCACCCCCGTGCGGAGCCTGCCATGACCCAGCCTATCCGAGTCGACCGCGAACGCGCCCTTCACCACCTGATGGATCTGCTGAAGGTTCCCGGACTGAGCGGTCAGGAGGGCCAGGTGGCGGAGGTGGTGAAGGCCAAGCTGCGGGCGGCCGGGGTGAAGGACGCCTTGATGGTCCACGACCAGGCGCACAAGCACCTGCCGGTGCCGGGCGAGGTGGGGAACCTCATCGTGAAGCTCCCGGGCACGTTCCGGGCCCCCCGGCGGATGTTCAGCGGGCACCTCGACACGGTGCCCCTGTGCCGGGGCGCGGAGCCGGTGCTCAAGGGGAACCGGATCGTGCCCAAGGGCCGCACCGCTCTGGGGGCCGACGACCGCACCGCCGTGGCCTGCCTGGTGACGCTGGCCGAGACGGTGCTGGAGCGGGGCCTTCCCTACGCCCCCACGACCCTGGTCTTCACCATCGCCGAGGAGATCGGCCTGTGGGGGGCGCGGAACCTCGATCTGCGAAAGGCCTCGAACCCCAGGATGGGGTTCAATATCGACGGAGGGAAGCCGGCCGAGCTGGTGACGGGGGCCATCGGGGCCGACCGGTGGGAGGTGGACGTGTTCGGGAAGTCCGCCCATGCGGGCATGCATCCGGAGGAAGGGATTTCGGCGGCGGTGATCGCGGCCCGGGCTCTGGCCGAGGTGGCCGAGCAGGGGTGGTTCGGCCGGGTGGAGAAGGGACGCCGCACCGGCACCAGCAATGTGGGGACGATCCGGGGCGGAGAGGCCACCAACCAGGTGACCGACCATATGTTCGTGAAGGGCGAATCGCGAAGCCATTCCGCCGCCTTCCACGCCCGCATCACCAAGGCCTACCGGATCGCCTTCGAGCGGGCGGCGAAGCGGACCCGCAATACGGCCGGGGAATGCGGGCGGGTGGCGTTCCGCAGCGAGACCGACTATGGCCCGTTCCACCTCCGGGATTCCGATCCGGTGGTGGCCTTCGCCCTCGCCCAGGCCCGGGGGCTGGGGCTCGACGCCTCGACCCGGGTGGTCAACGGCGGGCTCGACGCCAACTACTTCAACCGCGGCGGCGTGCCCACCGTGACCCTCGGCGCGGGCCAGCACGGCGCCCACACGCTCGACGAATACGCGGATGTGGAGGAATACCTGGCGGGGTGCGACCTCGCGGTGGCCCTCGCCACGGCGCGGCCGGGGGCCTGACCCCTACTGAATCGGCCTGACACGAGCCCAGCGCGGCTCCCCGCCGCAACCGAGAGGACCACAGAGGTCGCAGAGGTTACGGAGGTTCGCAGTGGAGGCGAAGAGGGGAACCACGGATGCACACGGATGTACACGGATGGGGAAGGGGGATTTGCCACAAAGAACGCAGAGAGCGCAAAGGGATGGAGGGGAGAATGGCCACAGGAGGCACAAGAGACACAAGAGGGGGGGGAAGGGGAGAACCACGGATGGACACCCAACCCACCTCGCCTTTCGGGCACCCCCGTGAGGGGTGTTGGCCGATCGCGTGATCCCGCAGGGCGGGAAACGCGACGCAATCGGCCGGGCTCACGCCCTCCGGGGGAGGGGTTGAACGCGAATGGAGCCAGGACAGAGGCTGCGGGCAAGAATCGCCAAGGACGTTCAGCAACAGGCGACCCCGGAAGCCGCTCCGTCAGAGTTGGGCGCCATCGTAGCTCCCACTTCCAAGTGGGAGTTTCCGCACGCTCGCGGACCTGTGCCCCCAGAAACGCCCAATCGGAATTGGGCGCTACGTTCCTGCGTCTCCCCCTTCCACGCGGAAGGTTCCGCACGTCCGTTTCCTACCCTTCGAGAAAGCGTCGCCTTGGCGGAACCATGAAGAGGATTCGCGTTTATTCGCTGCCCGCCCTACGAAGCGGCTGCGCGGAGTAGGGTCCATCCCCTCCCCCGGCGTGTCGCGGCGTAGCCTGGCGGAGCCGGAAGGGGTGCCCGAAGGGCGGGGTGGGTTGGGCTTCGCCCGGCCCGGCCGCTACTCGGACGCGGCGGCGGGCTCGACCCGGCGGATGGAATGGATGATCACCGGCTCGACCGGCACGTCGTCCATGCCGGCGCGGTTGCCCGTGCGCACGCGGCGGATGGCATCCACCACGTCCATGCCCTCGGTCACCTCGCCGAACACGCAGTAGCCATAGCCCCGCATGTCCTTGGAGCGGTGGTCGAGGAACGCGTTGTCCACGGTGTTGATGAAGAACTGGCTGGTGGCGCTGTGGATGTCGCTGGTCCGGGCCATGGCCAGGGTGCCGCGGCGGTTCTTCAGCCCGTTGTCGGCCTCGTTCCGGATGGGGGCGCGGGTGCGCTTGCGGTCCATGGCTTCGGTGAACCCGCCGCCCTGGATCATGAAGTTGGCGATCACCCGGTGGAAGATGGTCCCGTCGTAGAACGTGTCGTCGACATAGGCCAGGAAGTTGGCCACCGACTCCGGCGCCTCCTTCTCGAACAGACGGACGGTGATCTTCCCCTTGGAGGTTTCGATAAGGACCACGGGCGGATTCTCCCCTGCGGCCGGGCCCTCGGCCCGCGCCGGGAGCGCCGCGCCCAGCGCGGCCAGGCCGGCCGCCATGATGTGAGTGATGGTTCGGTTCATAGTGGGCGGACTCTAGCCCGATTCACGGGCCGGGGCAACCGCCAACCCTACCGGGCCGCCCAGAGCAGCCCGCGCCGCACGATCTCCCGGGCCTCGGGCACGTCGAAGTCGGCGGCCACATGGCCCAGGGAGCAGTAGAACACCCGGGCCTGGTCGTACCGCTTCGTCCACACCACCGGCATCACCGTGCCATTCACCCAGGGGGCGGACTTGACCTGGAAGGTGGTGGTGGCCAGCACATCCACCGCCGGGTCCACGTGCATGTAGTACTGCTCGGAATGCATCCGGAACCCGGTGGGAATGCCGGCCACGATGGGGTCGTCGGGCTTCACGATGTCCACCGTGTAGTCGATGATGTTGTCGGGATGGGCCACCCACTGGCCGCCCACCATGAACTGATAGCGCACGTTCTGGCGGAAGGAGTCGGCCATGCCGCCGTGCCAGCCCCCGCAGCCCACGCCCGAGGCCACGGCCTCCAGCAGGCCGGTCTCCTGCTCCTTGGTGATGGTGGACATGGTCACCACGGGCACAATTAGGCTCAGCTCCTTGAGCTTCTCCACGTCCAGGTACACGTCCAGGGTGTCGGCGATTTCGGTCTGGAATCCCTCCTTCTCCAGAATCGGCGCGAAAATCTCCGCGCATTTCCGGGGCTCGTGCCCCTCCCAGCCGCCGACCACGAACAACGCCTTCTTACCCGACATGATGCTCTCCTGAATGGGATGAAAGGACCAAGACTATCACAGACCATCTGGGTTGACACCCGGTTTCCACGGGTCAGGATGAGGACCATGACCCTGAACCCCCTCCCCCTCCGCCGTTGTCCGCCCCGTCTTCTCCTCTCCATGGCATCTCTGCTGCTCCTGACCGGCTGCGCCACGGCCGGGGCGGGCGATGGAGGGGCGCCCCGGCTGGTGCCGACGGTTCTCGGCCAAGACGAGGGCGGCGCGCGGGGGCAGGTGCGAACGGCCGAGGGAACGGTCACCCTGACCGGCACGGGCCGGGAGGCTCACTTCGGGACCGACGAAGGGACGTTCGCGGGAATTCAGACCGACGCCCTGAACTTCACGTTCACCGCGCGGGTCGCTTCGGCCTCGTTCTCCAGCGGCAACGCCAAGTATGGCCTGGCCGTGCGGGAGGGGCTGGCGACCCACCACCGGTCCTTCCACATCCGCTACGACGCCTGG